>CASEEB010000107.1 GCA_949286815.1 uncultured Eubacteriales bacterium
CCTCCCGGCGGACTTTCACCGCAGAGCTTTGTTATGCCCGTCATACTTAAAAACGGAGCTGATTCACAGCCCCGTTTATATTTATTATTTATAATATTCAAAGTACTTACAGATTATCGTTTTTTCATAACAGCCAATGCGCACCATTGGTTTTCTTCCGCTTTTTGTACAACATAAAAGCCGTTTTTCTCAAAACATTCCAAAACATCTCCGCATCGTTCACTTATAATTCCGGAAACCAACAGAACGCTGCTTTCGCTCATGTAATCCGAAATATCGGGCGTCATGCGTATTATAATATCCGCTACGATATTGGCGCATATCACATCGTACCCTTCTTTTCTCCTGTAAACATTCTTTAAAAGATCGGACTGCTTACATTCTATAACATCCGAAAATCCGCTCTGCGCTATATTTTCGTTTGCCACCCTGACCGACATCGGGTCAATATCGTATGCTTTACATTCCGAAGCGCCGAGCTTTGCCGCGCAAATTGACAAAATTCCGCTTCCCGTACCCACGTCGAGCACCGTACCGCCGTCTTTTACATATTTTTGGAGTAACCCGATAATAAGCCTTGTAGTTTCATGTGTGCCGGTTCCGAAAGCCATGCCCGGATTCATTTTTACAATTATATCCCCCGGCTGCGCGCTGTATTCTTCCCATGCGGGCACTATAACGACCTTCCCTATTCTTACAGGCTTATAGTAAGCTTTCCATGAACTTGACCAATCCTCTTCCTGAAGTCCGCCGATAACCTCGACCTTGGCATCGGTAAAATGATTCGCCTCAAGCCTCTCCCGGAGAAACGCCAGATCATCCGAATAGCTTCTGTCTGACGGCACGTAAAAAGACACGGACGCATGTGATTTATCCGCATTGAGTATCTTCTCGTCTATAAGATCGCCGTAACAGGTCTTCAGATCAATATCGCTGTAATCTTCAATCATAAGATTGTTGTTTATCATACTCATTACCGCCACAAGCTCGTCAAGCCTTTCGGTATTTACAGTGACTTTTATCTGAGTCCATTCGCAGACATTCCCGTAATCACCGCACACGTAATCCTTATCTATCATAAAAGTCCTTTCATTTTACAGAATATGACGTGTCCTGACGTCATTTTTTATCCTGATTTTTTTTGAAAAGCTTGGATTTTTTGCCTACCGACGTCTCTCCGCTTTCCTCGGCAAACTCGCGCAATATCTCTTTTTGCCTTTCCGACAGCCCCTTGGGAACAGTGACATTTACCCGGAATATTATGTCCCCTCGTCTGTTTGAATTAATAATCGGAACGCCCTTTTGCTTGAGCGTAAATGTTGTGCCGGTCTGAGTTCCTTCCGGAATAGAGTGCTTGACAATTCCCTCAAGTGTCGGAACATTTATATCGGCTCCCAACGCGGCCTCACAAAAGGTAATCGGCACTTCGCAGTAAAGGTTATATCCGTCCCGTCTGAAAGTCGAACTGCTGCGGACATTCACCATTACTATAACATCTCCCGAAGGACCGCCGTTCTTGCCTTCGTTTCCCTCTCCCCTTACTATCAGACCTTTTCCGTTGTCAATTCCGGCAGGCACGTTTACGGTAAGGTTCTTCGTAACTCTTTCAAGACCTGTACCACGGCACCTGGTGCACGGGTCCTTTATATATTTGCCGGTTCCGTGACATCTGTCGCAGGTAGTCGTAGACTGAAACTGCATTCCTCCGAGACTTTGCGTAACACGCCGCTGTCCCGTACCGTTACAGACAGGACACGTTTCCGCCCTTCCGCTTGCGGAACCGGTTCCCGAACAGCTTGCGCATTTACACAGCTTAGTGAAACTAATGTCTTTTTTGCATCCGAACACGGCTTCCTCAAAACTGATTGTAATGCTGACCTCTATATCATCGCCCTTTTGCGGACCGTTTCTCCTTTGTCTTGACGACCCTCCGAATCCTCCTCCGAAAAAGCTTCCGAAAATATCACCGAGGTCTACGTCAAAGCCCTCAAAACCACTTCCTCCGCCTCCGAAACCGGCCGACGACGGGTCAAACGCCGCATGACCGTACTGATCGTATTTCGCTCTTTTCTGCGGATCGGAAAGCACGTCATATGCTTCATTGACTTCCTTGAATTTGGCTTCGGCTTCTTTATTGCCGGGATTCATATCGGGATGATATTTTTTGGCAAGCGTCCTGTATGCTTTTTTTATGGTTGCTTCATCGGCATTTTTCGATATTCCAAGCACTTCATAATAATCTCGCTTATCTGCCATATATGACCAATCCTCTTTCCGACGACCGTTTTGTATAGTTTAAACAGCCGTCACTCAAATGTATAAAAATCCGTAATGGGGCTGCCGCTTTTTGCGCGACAAGCCCCAAACAAACTCTGCCGGGTGTCGGTTACAAGCGACAGCCCGCCGCAATACCGATTTATGGTATTATATTATTTATTATTATTGCTGTTGTCCTCATAATTGGCGTCATAGAACTGGTTATTATCGCCCGTTGTGCCGTTACCGGCATTGGGATCAAAGCCCGCTCCGTTCGCGCCCTGTGCACCGGACTGCTGATAAAGCTTTTCGGCGACCTTATAAAATTCCTTTTCAAGCGCTTCGGTATCCGCCTTGATAGCGTCGGTATTTCCGCCGTTCATGGTTTCTCTGAGCTTTGAAATAGCCGCTTCTACCGCAGACTTATCGGACGCGTCAATCTTGTCTCCGGAATCCTTTAAGGTTTTTTCGCAATTAAATATCAGACTTTCCGCGCTGTTCTTGGCGTCGACAGCTTCTTTTTGCTTTCTGTCCTCTTCCGCGAACTTTTCCGCGTCCTTAATTGCCTTGTCTATATCCGCCTGGGACATATTTGTAGAAGAAGTAATGGTTATATGCTGTTCCTTACCGGTTCCCTTGTCACATGCCGTTACGTTTACTATGCCGTTAGCGTCAATATCAAAGGTAACCTCTATCTGAGGAACTCCGCGGGGAGCGGGAGCTATGCCGTCAAGCACAAAACGTCCGAGAGTGGTATTATAAGCCGCCATCTCACGTTCACCCTGAAGTACGTGAATTTCAACAGAGGTCTGACCGTCTGCCGCGGTTGAGTAGATCTGGCTCTTCTTTACAGGTATAGTCGTGTTTCTGTCGATTATTCTGTTAAAGACACCTCCCATGGTTTCAATACCGAGCGACAGGGGCGTAACGTCAAGCAAAAGAAGGTCTTTTACTTCACCGTCAAGCACACCGCCCTGAATTGCGGCGCCGATAGCCACACATTCATCGGGGTTTATTCCCTTGAAAGGATCCTTGCCGATAAATTTCTTTACGGCTTCCTGAACCGCGGGAATTCTCGTAGAACCGCCGACAAGGAGCACTTTATCTATCTGTGAAGCGGAAAGTCCCGCGTCGTGAAGCACCTGTTTTGTCGGACCCATTGTAGCTTCAACAAGGTCTGCCGTAATCTTATCAAATTCAGCTCTGGTAAGAGTCGCCTCAAAGTGCAGAGGTCCTGCCGCCGTAGCGGTTATGAAAGGCAGATTAATATTTGTGCTGTTCATGCCTGAAAGCTCTATCTTAGCTTTTTCCGCGGCGTCTTTCAGTCTTTGAAGCACCATTTTGTCCTTGCGCAGGTCTATTCCGTTTTCCTTCTGGAACTTATCCGCCATCCAGTCTATAACTCTCTGGTCGAAGTCATCGCCGCCCAAACGGTTGTTTCCGGCTGTGGCAAGAACCTCGAACACGCCGTCGGATATTTCAAGCAACGATACGTCGAATGTACCGCCGCCCAAGTCAAATACCAGTATCTTCTGGTCATTTTCCTTATCAATACCGTAAGCAAGCGCAGCCGCCGTAGGCTCGTTTATAATTCTCTGAACATCGAGTCCGGCTATCTTTCCGGCGTCTTTTGTGGCCTGTCTCTGAGCGTCCGTAAAGTACGCGGGCACCGTAATTACCGCCTTGGTTACACTCGTGCCGAGATAGCTTTCGGCGTCGGCTTTAAGCTTTTGAAGTATCATCGCGGAAATTTCCTGAGGAGTATAGCTCTTTCCGTCAATAGTTACCTTATGATTGGTACCCATTTCTCTCTTTATGGAAATGACCGTTCTGTCAGGGTTCGTTATAGCCTGACGCTTAGCGACCTGACCTACCATTCTTTCACCTGTCTTTGAGAACGCGACTACCGAAGGAGTTGTTCTCGCTCCCTCCGGATTGGGAATGACGACAGGCTCGGAGCCTTCATATACCGCAACGCATGAGTTCGTTGTACCTAAATCTATACCAATAATTTTTCCCATAATAATTATCCTCCTGTGGATTAGTGTTTTGATTTGTAAAGCTTCATTATATATATTGTTTTCCTGTTACGCTTTATTTATATTTTTATTTTACAAGATATTTATCAGTTTGCCACCTTTACCATGGCATACCTAATCACTTTATCTCCTTTTGCGAAACCTTTCTGAAAAACTTCGACGATAACTCCCTCTTCAAGCGATTCATCCTCAACATGCATTACGGCATTATGCCTTGTGGGGTCAAATTTTTCTCCCGCTTTGCCGAAGGCTTCTATTCCAAGTTTTTCAAATGATTCCTGAACACCCTTCAAGGTCATCTGCACACCTTTTTTTACCGCCTCCGCGTCTGAATACTCCGATGCTTTTTCCAGGTTGTCAAATACCGGAAGAACAGTGGTTATCGCGTCCGCATATGCGTCGGCGTATGTGCTTTCCTTTTCCTTGGCGCTTCGCTTTCTGAAATTGTCGTACTCAGCCATCATCCGCAGATATTTGTCATTAAGGTTTTTGATCTCCTTTTCCTTGGATTCAAGCTTTTTATCCTTATCGGAAATCTCCGCTTCCAGCTTTTTTATTTTCTTTTTATCCGCTCTTCCGATTTTGCCGTCATCCGTATCGTTTTCGGCGCCGTCATCCTTTGCCTTTTCGCCATCGCCCGCAGAAGCCGTACTGCCTGTCGATGCCGTATCGTTTATACTTTTTTCATCGTCTTCCTTTACGGACTCAGACTGATTTTTTATCTCTTCCGTATTTGTGTTTCTATCCTCCGCCATCGGGTTTTCCTCCGCTTTCATTTTTGTCAGTATTGTCATTGATTAAATTGTTTGTGTTCAATATTGTTTCGACATTTTCGCTCAATTCCTCAATTGTCGCAACCACCTTCGCGTAATCCATGCGCCTCGGTCCGATAATACCGATAGCGCCGAGCGTCCTGCCGTCCCTGATTATAGGTTTGTAAACAATAGCCGAATTATTCATGACCTTAACCGAGCTTTCCGAGCCTATTACGACATTTACGCCGTCGTCCTCCGGAGTAGATACAAGATCAAGAATATCTTCCTTGTTTTCAAGGCTGCTCAGCAGTTCACGAAGCTGCTCCTTATCGCTGTACTCCGGATACTGCAAGAGCTTATCCATTCCGCTGACCTTAAGCTCACCCTCGTCTATCTCATTCATGCTCTCATAAATTATCTTTATTATCGGGGATATGAGGTTTGCCCTCTCGCCCACCGCTTTCTCAAGCTCGATAATTATGGGCAGCGTTATCTCGTGTATCGTAAGACCGGTAAGATAATCATTGAAAGCCATTGATAGATCGGTTGCCGTCAGCTGACTTACCTGTTCTTCAAAGGTCAGCCGTTTTGTCACTATACCTCCGTTAGTGCTTATCATAACCAAAAGCATATTGTGCGGGTCTATAAATATCACGTCAAATCTTTTTATGCTTACCGACGACGCCCTGGGTTTCAGCGCGAAACTTGTATAGTTGGTAAGCTTTCCGGCAAGCTTTGACGCCGCAAGCAAAAGCTGGTCGAGCTGGTTGAGCTTTGATTTGAGCAGCTTATTTATCTCGGCTATCTCATTGGTCGTCATTGAATAACTCTCAATCAGTGAGTCAACATAAAACCTGTATCCAAGCTCACTTGGCACTCTTCCGGCGGAAGTATGAGGCTGTTCAAGGTAGCCCATTTGTTCCAGCTCCGCCATTTCATTTCTTATCGTGGCGGATGAACAGGTAAAATTTTCGTTTTGCAGAAGATATTTCGACCCGACAGGTTCGCCGTCGGCAATGTGTGCATCTACAATCGCCTTAAGTATAAGCTTTTTTCTTTCGCTTAATTCACCGTTGGATTTTGATGCCATACTAATGTGAAATGCCTCCTTTTTAAAACGTTATGTTAAGATGTAAAATTCACCTTAGATTAGCACTCTTAAAGAGTAAGTGCTAATCTATGATACTATTTTACCACTTTTACAGGTTTTGTCAAGGGCTTTTGCAAATTTTTTTGTTAATTATTTGTGAACAGTGCTAATTTTTCGGCATTTTATTAATCAGTCCGATAAATACTGAGCAAAATCGGATTTATTGCACGGTAAAAATAAAAAAGGGAGCGCCAGGGCTCCCGAAAATCATACCGAAATATTTTATGGCAAATGATAAACAATTTGCATTACTTCAACACAGCCTGATACTTAATTGAAGAAACATTGCCGTCGCGGAAAATAAACTGCAATTGCGTATTCTCCGAAGAATAATATATGCCCTCTCCCTGAGATGTATAGTTTTCACCGTAAACTTCGATCACCTTATCACGGCTCATTCCTACCGAAACACCTTCGGGAGTCGATACAAGGTCGTTAAGCAGCGTCACTGTATAAATATAATCCTTGGAATCTTTCGGATATGTCAGAATTTCAAATCCGTTGTATTTATACACCTTATCCAAGCCCTCAAAAGCGCAGGATGCGGATTCGTCATATGAAACATAATCTCCGAGAGCTTCTATAACCGGTCCGGCGTCACTGTTTGGAGTAATCACCACATCTCCGCTTTTAAAACTGAAATCGGTATCTGAAGTATCATTTTTATCACTGCACGACGGTAAAAAAATCGCCGTAAGCGCCAAAACAAGCATCAAAGCAATAACCCTCTTCATTTTATATACTCTCCTCTTTTGCTTTAATATAATCATCGTATTTTTTATCCCACACGCCGCTTATGTCGTCATCTGTCCGCAAATCTTCCACTCCGTAAACTTCAGAAAGAATTTTCCCGAAATACAGAGTCATCTTTTCCGCACCGTATACATTCAGATGTATCCCGCCGTCATATGTGTCGCATGACCAATCAAGACCTATATCCTCTTCACCTATAAAATTATAGTAATCCAAGCCGTTTTTCTCCGCATAATCTTCAATCTGTCTGTCCCACTCGTCATACCACCAGAATTTCCAGGAATTCGTGGGAGACTTTATCAGCACAAGCTCGGCTCCGTTTTCCTCACACAGACTTTTCATTTTGTCCAGATACTCAAATCCTATCTCCGGCAAAGTATAGTCCATCAGTTCCTCGCCTACCCTGTCGCTCTCCTTCGGAACCACAGACGTCTGCATGAGATACCCGTTGTGGGATACTTTGTCTCTTTTGAACATATATCTGAAGTCCTCCGCGCCCAGCTCATTCCACCTTGAGTGAAAGCGAAGCAGAGGAAAGATATATGACGCAAAATTTTCTTCCTCGGTCATCGAAGCATTTATCGCGTCCGCTTTTATCCCGGACCATCTCATTTTATCAAGTGTCATGCGGTTGTACGCTTCATTCTGAGGCTCTCCGTACTTCATGGAAAGCACATTGAATACCACCACGTCCGGACTCTCGTACTCAAATGTCTCCTCAAGCAGATAATAAGACTGCCAGATAAGCTGCTGGGCGCTGCCTCTTATATACGAGGTTATTCCGTACTCATCCCACAGCACCGGAGGCACAAATGACTCATATACCTCGCAGTCGCCGACAAAAATCACCTGATGGGTATTGCCGAGATCCGCCTCGGTATAATATTCGGAAATCAGCGCCCCCTCTTTTGAAACGCTCATGTACTTAGGCATCAATATAAGGGTAGCCAGATACAGTAAGAGTATCAATACCAAAAGGGCTGCGATTACAGATATTATTCTCTTTTTTACCATAGTTTATTTCCTGTTTTGTTTCAATAAGGGGCTAATCCCCCGTCATTCAATATTTTCAGTGGGAGATTTTATCTCCTCACTGAAAAAATCAAGCGGCGTCCGCCACCTAAGAAGCGGGAGTCATCTTAATTCAGTTTATTTACGCCAGAGCGCCGTTCAGAACTGTGAGTAAATGAACTGAGACGCGTCATAACCGATTCCGTAAGAGCCGAAGATCAGCGTTGCCGCAATAAGTCCGGCGGCGCAGAACGAAAACAGAAGCGGTCTGGAGCACAGCTTTTCACCGAACAGCGCTCCCTCCGCGGTTTTTCTGCTTACTGCCCACACGATGAATATCGCGACAATCACAACGGCGTACTGTGAAAGCGAGACACCCAAATCAAACAAATTTCCGTTAAACAAATCCCGCCATGATGAAAAACCGTAAAATACCGTACCGAACATTTTAAATGTAAGCGGAACATCCCTGTAGCAGTCAAGTATTCTTATAATGCCCATCAGCAAAAACGTCCTGACCTGGCAGAATACCTCCCACCCTCTGCTGTTTGCAAGAGTTTTGTGTTTGTTGTTAAACCTGTCATAAAGCGGCTGTAACTCCTGGGAAACAAGTATAATCAGACAATTTAGCAGTCCCCATACTATGAAGTTCCAACCCGCGCCGTGCCACAGCCCGGTCAAAAACCACGTGAGGATTGTGGCAAGATACACCGGAATTCTCTTTCCGACCGCGGCACCCAATTTTGCCCTGCTGAATTTTGAAAGCTTCTGCATGGGTTTGCAGATCGATACCGGATAAAAAACATAATCGGAAAACCAACTGCCCATGGTTATATGCCATCTTCTCCAATACTCCTTCGTGGATTTTGAGGAGAACGGGCGGTTGAAGTTTTCGGTCACTCTGATTCCGAGCATCTGCGCGACGCCTATTGTTATGTCAATGCCTCCGGTAAAATCCGCATATATCTCCGCGGAATACATGATTATCAGATAAACCACATACATTCCCTCAT
>CASEEB010000108.1 GCA_949286815.1 uncultured Eubacteriales bacterium
ATGAGGAAAGCTATGATAAGCTTATTCTTTCTCCCGGGGCGAAGGCCGTACAGCTGCCCATTCCGGGAGCAAACAACGAGAAAATAATGACCCTTCGCACAGTTGAGGACGTTTTTAAAATCAGGAAATATCTTGAAACAAACAATCCCGAAACGGCGGTGGTCATCGGCGGAGGCTTTATAGGTCTTGAAGCTGCGGAAAACCTTATGCACTGCGGCGTAAAGACCGTCCTTTTTCAAAACAGCGATCATGTGATGCCGAATTTCGATTACGATATTGCAAGTCAGATAAGCGCCTATCTTCGAGGAAAGGAACTCGATGTGCGGCTTAATAAATCAGTCAGCGGATTTAAAGAGAATAACGGAAAAATAGAGGTCACCGTCGAAAACTCCGAAAGCGTTACGGGAGAGCTTGTAATTATGGCCGTGGGCGTGGTTCCCGAAACTCATCTTGCCGAGAAAGCGGGATTGAAGCTTGGCATCAGAAAATCCATTGTTGTAAACGAGCGTATGGAAACCTCCGTGCCCGATATTTACGCCGTAGGCGATGCAGTTCAGATAAAGAATTTCGTAACGGGTGAGGATGCGCTTATCGCCCTTGCGGGTCCCGCTAATAAGCAGGGAAGAATTGCGGCTGATAACATCTGCGGAATCAGAAGCGAATATACGGGCGGACAGGGTTCATCGGTAATAAAGCTTTTCGATATGACTGCGGCGTCTACTGGAATCAATGAAAAAACTGCGGCAGCCTTGGGACTTGAATACGATAAAGCCGTCACTTATTCCGCATCCCATGCGACTTATTACCCCGGAGCTACCGATATGACAGTAAAAACGATTTTTGTGCCCTCGACGGGTAAAATCCTCGGAGCACAGATCGTAGGTTTTGACGGAGTTGATAAACGCATTGACGTTATGGCGGCGGCAATCAGAGCGGGCATGACAGCGGCAGATCTTGAAGAACTGGAGCTTTCCTACGCTCCGCCGTTCTCCTCAGCTAAAGATCCCGTTAACATGGTGGGATACGTTATTGAAAATCTCCGCGGGGGACTTGTAAAGCAGCATCACTGGCACGACGTTGAAAAGCTTATAGGCGATGACAGCGTGATCCTTTTAGACACAAGAACGGCAGGGGAATACAGGCGCGGCAGGATACCCGGCTCGGTAAACATACCTCTTGACAGCCTTCGTGAGCGCTTGGGCGAGCTCGACAAATCCAAAAAGATTTACGTCAACTGCTTCAGCGGTCTCAGAAGCTATATTGCCTGCCGTATACTTACTCAAAACGGATTTGACTGCAGCAATCTCTCCGGCGGATTCAGATATTATGAATACATTGCAGGAGATAAGGCCTACGATGAAGAACCGACCCATCCCTGCGGAATAAAAATAGAAAAATAAGATATCATTATATGCGGGTTTCACCGTGAGCCATCGGCTTTCATAGCCGACGGCTCACGTTTTTTGTGCTTAGCCGGTTTTCAATAAAGGAGTGAAAAATTGCGGAAAGTAAAATAAGAGAAAAACGCAAACGGAAAAAATATACATTTAACTCCCGTAAAACGAATGATTATTCCCGCTTTTTAGAGAGAGAAAAAAGCGATTAAAGGCTGATACTTATCAAAAATAAACGGTTTATAAAATATTTTGTTTTCTGTTCAATCGTTTGACAATCAATTTTGTATATGATAAACTAAATTAAAATAGGTGAGTATTCTAATTATGATACTTATCAATACTGTTTAATATTGATTATGTATTGCGGTATTGCTGTAACTGATAGTCAATGAGTCTGAATGCAAACGCATTCGGATTTTTTTAACTTAGAATTTTATTTTGTGATTTCGCATAAAAATACGGCTTGGGGTGTGTCGCATCATGAGGAACAAAAAACTAAACGGCGGATTTCTGGAAAAATTCGCAACATTTGCGGTAGATAAGCGTTATTTGTTTTTTGCAATCTATGCGGTCGGAATAATATTTTCTTTGTTTTCAATGAGCTGGGTTCAGGTGGAAAACGATCTAACAGTTTACCTTCCCGAAGATACCGAAACCCGCCAGGGCGTTGAGGTTATGCAGGATAACTTTTTTACTCCTGCAACAGCAAGGGTTATGGTTTCAAATGTTACATATGAAACTGCGGAAAAGCTCTATGAGAAAATATCTGAAGTTGAAGGCATACAGCTTGTTGTCTTTGACAGTACGGAAAACCATTACCGTGACGCCAATGCCATGTATGAGGTGACGTTTTCCGGAGGTAATTTTGACGAGAGTGCTCTGAACGCCATGGAGACTCTGAGAATCATGCTTTTGGATTACGACTCGGCTATTGATACCCAGGTCGGCTACGATGAGAATACGGCTATTGCAGGAGAACTTACAACAATCCTGATTTTGCTGATAATTATAATTTTGATCGTGCTTACCCTTACTTCACGTTCATATGCTGAAATTCTGGTGCTTTTACTTGCTTTCGGAGCTGCGGCGATTTTGAATTTGGGCACGAACTTTATTTTCGGAAAAATAAGCTTTATTTCAAACGCCATTGCCGTTGTTCTCCAGCTGGCTCTTGCCATTGACTATGCTATAATTTTGTGTCACCGTTTTTCCGACGAACACGAAACGAAGGGCACACGCGAAGCGTGCGTTTCTGCGCTGGCTAAATCTATTCCCGAAATCAGTGCATCTTCACTTACTACAATCTGCGGACTTGCTGCTTTGGCTTTCATGAAGTTCTCAATCGGCTTTGATATGTCCATGGTACTGATGAAGTCTATCTTTTTAAGTCTTCTTTCCGTGTTTACCGTTATGCCGGGACTTATTATGGTATTCAGCGGACTTATTGACCGTACACGCCACAAGCGTCTTATTCCGCCCATTAATTTCCTCGGGAAATTTGCAGTGAAGGTACGCTATGTAATGCCCGTACTTTTTGTGCTGGTGCTTATCGGTTCATTTTACCTTTCCAGTCAGTGCCCATACTGCTACAGCTATACGGATCTCAAAACAAGCAAGAGCACTGAGCGCAAGGAGGAGCATTTTGCAGTCAACGACGTTTTCGGAGTAAATAATATGGTGGCTGTCATAGTTCCCGGAAAGAATTACGAGGCTGAAAAAGCGATTTTGAAGGAGCTCGATTCACGTCCTGAGGTCAAGAGTACGACGGGACTTTCTAAAATTGAGGCAATCAACGGCTATTGTCTAACGGACGCTTTGACGCCGAGACAGTTTTCCGAGCTTGTAGGCCTTGACAATGAAGTTGCTCAGGCTCTTTACAGCTTCTATGCCGTGAAGAACGTTCAATACGGGGAATTTGTAAGCGGATTGTCGGAATACAAAGTT
>CASEEB010000109.1 GCA_949286815.1 uncultured Eubacteriales bacterium
TGTCACTTTATATTCAACATCGGCTACCTTCTCCGAGTTGTATCCCTCACCGGTGAATTTCTCAAGCACAGCCGTGCTCGCGCTTGCCGCGGATTTGTTTACAACATAATCAAAGGTTTCCCAACCCTGGTTTTCCTGGTCCGAGTCTATATACAGAGTCATCCACAGTTTATCCGTGTATGGGGTGATATCCTCCGCACACTCTATGTTGAAATATACATATTCGTCGTCTCTTGCCACCTGCGCTCCTATTATATCGTTTCTGCCCGAAGTCTCGGTGTATACAAGCGAACCGTACCCTTCCGCGTTTCTGTCGTCAGTATTTCCGATATAAGCGGCGTAATAAGGTCCTACATCCTCCCATTGAGAGATATCTCCGTTGATATCGATCGTTTTAATAACGGTCGGTTCGGGTATCGGGTTGCAGCCCTTAAAACGGCGCATGGAATTTACAAGCAGGTAATAATAGTGATCTTTCAGCTCGCCTTTTGAGGGTTCCATGTCACGGCTGTATTCATCTATGTACTGGTCCGGGAAAGCGTTTTCAATATCGCTCCATGACTCATGTCTGCCTGCTGTCCATTCATTCCAGCCTGTGACAAAGAGAATGCTCGGATCTACTTCCAGAGCGTATTCCATTTGCTCCGAGAAATTATATCCCCACAATGAAGCGCCCTCTTCGGTATGGTAGCCCTCGGAAGTGTAAGAGCGTCCGATGACATTTTCGCCGTTCATTGCGGTTATCTCATGTGTGACATAGTTGTGGTTTACCGCGACGCCGACGGTCATTTGCTCAACATTTTCATTTTTCTTATCTCTTGCGTTCTTATAGTAAACAGCCTGAGGATATGTAGACAGCCATCCCCACGTAGAATAAGAGGTTTCGTCAACAAGATAACTCGGCTGTCCCGGTCTCCAGGTAAAGAATGACTTTATTTCTTTTTCTACATTTTCCGTAGTTCCTATATTGGAATTATGAGCCATGAGCATAGGCTTGCCGTCAAGGTAATACCAAAGGTTCTGATATTTACCGGGGCGATAAATGTCAAGATAAAGGCTTATTAATTGCTCTTTGCTGCCGTCGGTCGCTCCGAACGGAAGCATGAAAGAAACTTTAGGAACATTAACGGCTCCGTTTTTCTGAGCGTCGTCCCATGTTTCATAAAGCTTATTGTAGCTTGTTCTCCAGGTAAAGTTTCCGTTTGTGTTGTCTGTGAAAATAACGTCGATTCCGGCATTGGCAAGCAGTTCCGCCTGACGGCGCAACACCCATGTGTCGTCTGTTTTATAATACCCGTATATAGGCTCGTTCCAGAAATATGCCGTATTTGACGTAGGCCACTCGGAAAATGTATAATCGTTTTTGGCTTCGGGATATTTAAGCATGAACTCGGTAATATTTAACGGTTCATCCATACCGAGGTCAGCGTGCCATGTCCAGTAGAAAATCGCTGCGGTTTTATCGTCCTTAACTCCGCCGACGTCTTCATATGTAAGCGACTCTCTTCCGAGTCCGTCGGTGAATACCCATGTGTCCGGCATAACTTTATGTGTATTGAGCAGACTGTCTTCAGGAATAACATATTCTTCCGGGGGCTTATGGTTGCCGTCAATGGCATCGGTTACGCTTTCAACCTCAAGAAAAGGATTTACGGGAGTTTTGGTAAAGCCGACAGACATTTCCCAGTCGAATTCTGTTTCAAGACCGTCTTCATACACAAAACCGTTTCCCACAGTTTTCTGCCACTGCCATACGCCTACCTGACCGTCAACATCCATGATGCAAAACAAATATTCGCCGGCGGGCTGTTCGTCAAATTCCAGAGTGTTTGCGGCATTGTCCTTAAGATTTTCAAATCTCTGAGACTTAATCGGTTCTGCCGCGATTGTAGTATTATAGTCGGTATTCCATTTATATACCGCCATAGTGGCGCTTGAGTCCGAAGTGCTCCAAGTAGGCATATTTATACTTACTTTGTTAAAAGGAGCTCCAAGGTTAAGTCGGATTCCCAGAACACCGCTGACCTGCTTTGCGGAATGGTCTCCCGCGGAGTTGTCATAAGCCTTTATAGTGACCGGCTTATCTTCTTTAATGTTATTGTCCTCTTCGGCGGTTACCCAAAGAGTTGACGCAAGTGCCGCAAATATAAATACCGACACAAGCAATACCGATATTATCGGTTTCAGGCGCTTCATCTCAATACCTTGCCTTTCTTTGTTTATTTTAAAACAACGCTTAATAAATACGGAGAAGAAAAAACAGTTGTTTAGTTAATTATACCATGACCGAAATGTTTTGTCAATTATATTATTATATTTTGACAATATTGTTTTAATTGTTGCTATTCTCATGAATTACAATCTGATTATTTTAGTGGCTATGGCATTTTGAAATGCCCTGTCGTGCTCGACAAAAATCATTGTGGGCTGAAATTCACTCAGCAGATTTTCAATCTGAATACGCGAGTATATATCTATGAAGTTCAATGGCTCGTCCCATACGTAAAGGTGCGCTTTCTGACACAGACTTTTGGCGATAAGAATCTTTTTCTTTTGTCCTCCGGAATAGTCGGATATATTTCTCTCAAAATCTTCCCTTTTGAAATCCATTTTTCGCAGGATTGCTTTAAACAGACTTTCGTCTATGCCGTTTTCTTTGGCGTAATCGGAGAGCGTTCCGCACAAATAATCGGTTGTTTGCGAGACATATGAGATAATAAGGCCGGACGCCAAATTAAACAAGCCTGAATATCCGATATTTTCACCGACTATCAGTTTCAGCAGACTGCTTTTCCCGCATCCGTTCTTTCCCTCCAAAGCGACCCGCTCTCCCGAAGTCAGTTCAAAACTGATAGGACCGCAAACCTTATGGTTTCCGTAAAATATTTCCACGTCTGAGAGAGAAAGCAAACGTTCCGAATGATATGTGAGCGGAAACAATTTCAGGCTGTCGCTGTTTTCCGTATTTTTAAGCAATTCAGCCTTTTTGGCTATTGCCTGTTCCTGCCTTTGCTCCGTAGCCTTGGCGCGTTTCATCACTTTTGCCGCCTTGTGTCCCACATATCCTCTGTCTGCCTTCAGACCGGAGGATTGTACTCCGAATTTGCCCGCTTCTGTTTTGTCTGCCCAGGCAGAAGTGCGTTTTGACGCCTCGGAAAGTCTTTCTATATCTTTTTTCAGTTTTTCGTTCTGAGAATACTCGTATGCCTGCTGCCTTTCAAAATTTTCAAACCAAGACGAAAAATTGCCGCTTTGAATTTCAATATTCGTTTTATTTATTGACAGAATATGGTCGACACAGCCGTCCAGAAACGCCCTGTCATGTGATACCAGAATAAATCCTTTCTTCTTTTTCAGATAATCGGACACAACCTGTCTGGCTTCGGTGTCCAAGTGGTTTGTGGGCTCGTCTATCAGCAAGAAATTGCCCTCTTTTAAAAACAAACCTGCCAACAATACCTTTGTCTGTTCACCGCCCGAGAGATTTTCAAACGGTCTGTACAAAACTCCCTCGTCAACGCGAAGATATGAAAGCTCGCGTATGATTTCCCATTCCTGCGCCTCGGGACATATCGTCTGAAGTATTTCACCTGATAAATATTCTTTGTTTTCCACATCAAACGGGAAATAAGTAAATTTTACCGAGGAAGTGATTTTTCCCTCGTATTTGTATTTTCCCAGAAGCAAATTCAGAAAAGTGGTTTTGCCGCGTCCGTTACGTCCGATAAAACCAAGC
>CASEEB010000110.1 GCA_949286815.1 uncultured Eubacteriales bacterium
CTTTAAGCATCGCTTCCCGCGTGCTTGCCGCATTAAAACATATAACTTTTTCTGATTTTTCAAAATTGGACGACAAACTGTCAAGGCTCCGACGCAAAACGGAAATTTCCTCAACCCCGGATGATATATCTGTAATAATAAGCGGAGACGCGGAAATTATCTCACAGAACCCGGCGTTTCCCGCCTCCAGAAGTCCTTGACAGATCGCGTTGCCCGAAATCTTTATACCGGATCTTCTCAGTGAATTTACGGTTTCTATAGCGGTCATGGCGCAGTCCCGGAGTAAGAGAGATATACTTTTAATTTTATAATTGGATTTCCCCTTATACTCAAAGGCAACATTTCTGTTATCGATCTCCGTGGGAACAAACTGCGCCTTAGCGGGTATAGCCAGCCTTGTCCCGGACAAACGGCATTTGTCCGAGATAATGTTATATGTATCTGTCTTTTGATTGCCGCTTATTACCTCGTGCCTGACAAGCTTTATTGTATTGCTCCACTTTTGTTCCCGCAATGTATCCGGCTCTTTTCCGTAGCCTGACGGTATCACGGCGATCTCATACGGGGCGCAGATCTCAAACAATCCCGGATATTCGTTGATACATTCTTCCAATATTACAAACTCACAGCCCTCAAGCATACAAACCATAAGCGAAAACACAAATACAATTTCTTCTCTTTTATATATTTCACCGCTTTTTTTATTAACTATCTGCCGGATGGCGGCAACCGCCTTGTTATAATCGTCTATTACGGGGATCTGTCTGTCTATATATACCGTTTTCATAATATCAAATTTATACGCGGTATTGATTCTGCCGACACGGTATCCGGCGTTTTTTATTATCGATTCTATAAACAACGCGCATCCGTGACTCGCGCTTGCCCCGGAAATGTGAATAAATTTCGGACCGACATTGATTTTTCCGAGGTCTCTGCACAACCCTGCCACACGCGCCGCGGATATTTCCGAAATATCGCCTGACAAATCAAACGATTTCAGATACTTAACGGAATTTGCATATTTCATTTCAATATATTAATTTCTCTTGATCTGTTTAAATCCATAAACAGAGCATGAAAACCGCGAAAGCTTGGTTTTCACACGAATAAATTATCTGACCTTTCTTTCTTTTATCTTTGATGATTACTCAATAACTTTTAAAATAAGAGCCGAATCCGATTTAACGGTAACATTTTCAGTATATTCTTTATCGTTCAGAAGATCGTAAAAAACCGTATTTTTCGGTATATCAATCGTAAAGTCCTCGCCGCGGTTTGCCGCGACTATAATCTCATTGTCGTCATTTTTACGCATAAATACAACATAATTTTCACTGTGACCGAGAAATTTAAATATTCCGTCAACCAGCGCCGATTGCGTATTTCTCAGCTCACCCAGCTTTTTGTAATGCTCCGACAGTTCCTGTCTGTACTCATTTTCCATATCGTTCCAGGGAAAAGGCATACGGCAAAACGGGTCGTGATATCCCTCAAGTCCTACCTCATCCCCGTAATACAAAGACGGTATGCCGAAAACAGTATACTGCAAAACAGACGCAATTTTCAGAAGTTTTTTCGCCTGTTCTCTCTTCTCCGGAGAAAGACGCCTTACGGAAAGCTGCGCGTTGCTTCCCTCAAGTTCCTCAAAATCACTTCCAAGCACGGTAAATATCCTTTCGGTGTCATGAGTACCGAGTATATTCATAAGCTTATTTGAGACAATTTCGGGATAAGACGAATAAATTTCGGTAAGCGTATTATAGAGAGAAATACCGTCCTGAAAACGGCAAAAATCCAACACAGCGTTCCTTACGGGATAATTCATGACGCTGTCAAGCTGCCTTCCCGAAAAATACCTGCGTCTTTTCCCGTATGCTATTTTATCGCAGGCATTTTCCCAGACCTCTCCGATTATAACAGCCTCTCCGCCGCTTTCGGACTTGACCTTATCCCTTATCTCGTCAAGAAACTCATCGGGCAGTTCATCGGCAACATCAAGTCTCCAACCCGCTATCCCCATTTCAGTGTATTTTTCAATTACACCGTTCTTACCGGTAAAAAATTCCCTGCACTCTTTGTTTGAATGATTGAGTTTCGGGAGAATTTTAATGCCCCACCAGCACTCATATTCATCCGGCCAGTTTCTGAAAATATACCAATTGTAATAATTTGATTCGCTGTCGTTGTAAGCCCCTCCGTCACCGTATCTTTTGTATTTGTTGAAATAAATACTGTCGTCTCCGGTATGATTGAAAACCCCGTCGAGAATTA
>CASEEB010000111.1 GCA_949286815.1 uncultured Eubacteriales bacterium
AAATTATCTTCAATTGAAATTTTACATAACCTATTATATCATAACCAAGATAGTTTTACGTCAGAAAACTGCCGTATACAGTAAGTAAATTAATATTAGACTGATTTTTTCACTCTGTATACAATTCACTGCTGTATGCAAAACTACCGTGTACATTATATCACTTAAATATATGTATGTCAACAATGAAATATAATCATAGGTTTCCCAAAGAAAAAACAGAGACCCAAAAGGTCTCTGTTATATCCCACCGAGCCGTGTACCCGAAGAAGTGGAACCCTGTACTCCAGGGTGGTGCCCTATTCTCAGCTTTACTGCTCCCAGCATCCTTTCCCACGCGGGACAAGTCTACCGGCTATGGAAAAGGGAGGTCTGCAAACCACTGCGAAAATGTATTTCGGGCTCCAATGCTTATATGTGGGTCACAATCAAACGGATATCACAAACTAAGCAGGAAAATCAAAGCGGAGCAAGGAACGTGGAAACTTGCTTATAAACAAAAATTATTTCTAAAGTTTGCAACAAGCGCATATAGAAGCGATAGCTCCTCACCCCTAAAAGGCGGGGACATACGCGCTATGTTATAATCAATATTTAATTATCTGAAATCACACATCGTAGTCGGTTTCTTCCGAGAACAGATCGTCAAAATAATCGGCAACCCTGTCAAACTCATCATCGTCATCTATGGTTACAAAGATGTCTTCTCCGTCTTCATCTTTATCTCTTTTAAGAATAACATATTCGATCATGCCATCCTCATCCTCGTCCTCACTCTCTGATTCGGTGGAAACCATCGCGTAATATTCGATCCCGTCAAGTTCGGCGCTTCCGACGACCTCAAACTCGGTCTCGTTGCCGTCTTCATCGGTCAATGTATAGTATTCACTCTCAAAATCATTATCATTCATGAAAGTATTTCCGTCCTTCCGTCTTTCTTGGTTGATTATATTGTATCATAAAACACTCTGTTTGTCAATGCCTTTTGTACAATTTTGTGAAAATTCATGTTTGTGAATAAACGCTCAAGTCTGTTATAGATACCCGTCACAATTCTTCAAAATTCAACACATCGGAAAGTATATAATTGCTTAAAAGAAAACCTCTGTCGGTAAAACGGCAGCTTTTTTCGCCGTTAATTACAAATCCGGACTCATAGCGATTAAATTTTTCACCGAACTGAGAATCGAAATCCACACCGAATCTATCAAAGAAGGTCTTTTTATTCACACCCTCCTCAAGCCTCATCCCAAGCATGACATATTCGTTCATCGCCTCGTTTTCTCCGATTAAAGACGATGAAACACATATATTTTCTCCTTTAAGATAAGCTTTCAGATTTCTTGAATTCTCGGTTCTCATCCGATTCAAAAAGGAATGCGCGGAAGGTCCGAAACCGATATAATCCTCATAAAGCCAGTATTTCAGATTGTGAACAGATTCAAGTCCCTGACGCGCGAAATTGCTTATTTCATACCTATTATACCCTTTTTGGCGAAGCTTATCCAGCATATATTCATACATGTCGCAAGCCGTATCCTCGTCCGGAAATGTAAGTCTGTCCGGATTTTCAAAAAATCTGGTATGTTCCTCAATCTTAAGTCCGTAAGCGGAAATATGCTTCAGGTCCATGCTTCCCACTTCTTCCAGGGTTTTTGCCCAACTTGACATACTCTGTTCGGGAATCCCGTACATCAGGTCGGCGGAAACATTCTCAAACCCCGCAATGTAAGCGTCATTCAACGTATTCAGAAAATCATTATATGTGTGAATTCTGCCAAGCTTTTTCAGTTCATTGTCGTGTACGCTCTGCAGTCCTATGCTGAGTCTGTTCACGCCCGCGCGCCGCATACCCCGCAGCTTCTCAACATCGACCGTCCCGGGATTGCATTCCGCGCTTATCTCCGCATCGCCTTCTATATTAAAGCGTCGGTTTACTGTTTCAAGAATTTTTTCAAAATGTTCAGTATCAAGCAAAGTGGGAGTTCCTCCCCCGAAATACACCGTCTGTGCGATATATCTTCTCGGCGGATTACCTTGCGGTTCCGCCTTGAAGCTTTCAATATCACGGCACAGCACATCGACATATCTGTCAATAACGCCGCCACCAGGGTCGGCAAAAGAACAGAAGTCGCAATAATGGCACTTCGACCGGCAAAACGGCACATGAATATATATTCCTACGGCTTTCGGCCGATTTACGCGCTCCGACATGTCAGTCATCATCGCCAAGCTTAAGCACTGCCATAAAAGCTTCGGGCGTTACCTGCACCGAGCCGAGCTGTCTCATCTTCTTCTTTCCCTCTTTTTGCTTTTCGAGCAGTTTCTTCTTTCTGGTTATATCGCCGCCGTAGCATTTCGCGAGCACATCCTTGCGCATGGCTTTTACCGTCTCTCTTGCGATTATTTTCGACCCTATAGCGGCCTGAATCGGGATCTCAAAAAGCTGCCTCGGAATATTTTCCTTAAGTCTCTGCGCTATTTTCCGAGCCCTCGCATATGCCTTTTCCTCATGTACAATAAACGAAAGCGCGTCCACGGGCTCGCCGTTGAGCATAAAATCAAGTTTAACAAGCTTTGACACTTCATATCCCTTAAGCTCATAGTCAAGAGAGGCATATCCGCGAGAACGGCTTTTGAGCGCGTCAAAAAAGTCGTAAATAATTTCATTGAGAGGCAAATCATAATGAAGCTCAACTCTTGTGCTGTCAAGATATTTCATATCAATAAAAGTTCCCCGCCTGTCCTGGCAAAGGTCCATAAGTCCGCCCACATATTCCGTCGGCGTAATGATATTGGCCTTGACAATCGGCTCTCTTGTCTCCTGAATCTCGTCCGGAGACGGATAACTCGCGGGGTTGTCTATCTTTACAAGTTCTCCGTTGCGGAGCACCACTTCATACACAACTCCGGGGGCGGTGGTTATCAGGTCAAGATTGAATTCTCTTTCAAGCCTCTCCTCTATGATCTCCATGTGAAGCAATCCCAAAAATCCGCACCGGAATCCGAAACCGAGCGCCGCCGAAGTTTCAGGCTCAAACACCAGCGCCGCGTCATTGAGCTGAAGTTTTTCAAGCGCGTCTCTCAAATCAGGGTATCTCGCCCCATCCGCGGGATATATCCCGGCAAAGACCATGGGCTGAACAGACTTGAATCCGGGCAGAGCCTCTGCAGCGGGATTCGCGGCAAGCGTTATGGTATCGCCCACCCTTGTCTCCCCTACGCTTTTTATCGAGGCGGTAAGATATCCGACCTCTCCCGCCCTGAGCGCGTCGCATTTGCGCAGGCCAAAGGCATCCATTGTACCGACCTCCACTACATCGTACTCCTTTCCGTTGCTCATGAGCCTGATTCTGTCCGAGGGTCTGATACAACCGTCAAAGACACGGATATTTACGACAATACCGAGATAGCTGTCATAATATGAATCAAAAATAAGGCACTTAAGCGGCGCGTTCTCATCGCCCGCAGGAGCAGGTATATCCTTGATAATCGCCTCAAGCACACTTTCGATATTAAGTCCTGTCTTTGCGGAAACCGCCGGACAGTCCTGCGCGGGTATACCTATCTCGTCTTCTATCTCGGAACGGACTCTGTCAACATCGGCGCTCGGAAGATCTATTTTATTTATGACCGGAACTATCTCGAGTCCCGCGTCCGCGGCAAGGTAAGCATTCGCGAGTGTCTGCGCCTCAATACCCTGCGTGGCGTCAACCACAAGCAGCGCTCCGTCACAGGCTTTCAGCGAACGGGATACCTCATAATTGAAGTCGACATGTCCGGGCGTATCTATCAGATTAAAAACATATTTTTCGCCGTCCGCCGCGGTATAGTCAAGCTTAACGGCACGCGCCTTGATGGTTATTCCCCGTTCTCTTTCCAAATCCATGCTGTCAAGCACCTGCTCTTCCATTTCCCTTTCGGATACGGTCTGCGTGGCTTCAAGTATTCGGTCCGCGAGAGTGGATTTACCGTGGTCTATATGCGCTATTATGGAAAAATTCCTGATTTTTTTCATTCTTTCATTTTGTGACATACAAAAATTCCGGCCTTTCAATGAAATTTAGCCTTTGTTAGACTTTGAGGCTTTATTTTCCGGCTTTTTAAATTCAAACAATATAATTATATAATATTTTTCTGCGTTTCTCAATACTTTTCCGTAAATTTTTATAAACAATAAAATACAACAATTTATGTCTTGTTTTTGCCTAATTTTGTCTTGTAGTCAAGCAGCATTTGTCTTATAATATCTTAAAGTTATTATGAATTAAAATATACTCTCATAATTACCGGTACACATTATGTGCCGGAAAATAAGCTTTTTTGCGCGCACGCGCGGAACGGAGGATAATTGTGATAAAGAAAAACGGCGCGATAATAGGTTACGGAGGAATGGGAAGCTGGCACGGGGAATTTCTCAAAAACAGCGACGTTATAAACCTTTGCGGCATTTACGACATTAAACCCGAAAGATGTGCCGCCGCTGAAAAAAACGGAATACACGCGTATTCTTCCCTTGATGAGCTTTTAAACGACAAAAATGTTGATTTTGTGACTATAGCGGTACCAAATGATCTGCACAAGCCGCTGGCAATACAGGCTATGAAAGCCGGCAAACACGCGGTAAGTGAAAAACCGGTCACGCTTTCAAGCGCGGATCTGCAGGAAATGATTGACGCCTCGCATAAATACAACAAGATATTTACTGTTCACCAAAACCGTCGCTGGGACGGGGAATTTCTTCTCATGCGGGACGTATATAACAGCCACGACCTCGGAGATGTGTTCTGCATTGAGTCAAGAGTACACGGCAGCCGCGGGATTCCGGGAGATTGGAGACAGGAAAAGATACACGGCGGCGGCATGATGCTCGACTGGGGCGTGCATCTCATAGACCAGATTATGGGTATAGTCACCGACCGCAAGCTTTTGTCGGTGTATTGCAGATGCGACCATATCACAAACTACGAGGTCGATGACGGATTCAAGCTTGAAATGTATTTTGAAAATGACCTCAATGTCCATGTTGAAGTCGGAACTTCTCACTTTATAAGTATGCCCCGCTTCTATATGACGGGCTCCAACGGCACGGCTATGATCTCCGACTGGAATCAGCCCTGCAGGATAGTTTACTGCAAGAATTGGGACGAAAAAGACGTCATCCCGGTAAAAACCGCGGCGGGAATCACCAAAACAATGGCTCCCAGAGACGAAAAAACCATCGCGGAAAAAACAATTCCTCAGCCACAGAGCGATGTGCATGAATTTTACCGCAATCTTTGCCGCGCGATAGACGGCACCGAGCCTCAGATCGTTACCCACGAGCAGATGATGACGGTTATGAAGATAATGGAAGCCGCGTTTAAATCCGACGCGGAAGGCGTGCCGGTAAGTTTGTGACATTTCTTTACAATTAAATTTCATATAAATCTTTCATATATTTATAAAAAACCGATGAAATTTGCAAAAACATTTTTCATCGGCTTTTTATTTAACTTTTCGGAAAACTAACAATCTCTATTCTGCTTATGCATCGAGCTTACCGTGAATTTAAATATAATTATCAATCAAATTCCACTGAGTTTGCCCA
>CASEEB010000112.1 GCA_949286815.1 uncultured Eubacteriales bacterium
TGATATTATTTTCGGTTGTATTTTTTAATCCCGCATAAACCTAAAATTTCAGGAATAAAATATATCACTTAAAATTTACAAAAGGATAAATATGAAAACTCAAAATACGTTCTTTATAAAATTTACGGTTTATTTTCTGATTATATCGGTTTTGACAGCTCTTTTTTGCGTCTTTGTCTGCGGATCAATGAAAAGCGGAACCTCCAATGTATTTGAGGACAACCCAAAAGCCACAAACAAAACGCTCACAGTAGTAATAGACGCCGGTCACGGCGGTGAGGACGGAGGAGCGTCAAGTGCGGCTGGACTTTACGAAAAAGATGTCAATCTTGACATTTCAATGATGCTGTACGACATGTTTACGGCAAACGGCGTAAACGTAGTTATGACCCGTACCGACGACAGATTGCTTTACAACCGGAATATAGATTTCAAGGGCAGAAAAAAGATGCTCGACCTTGCTGCCCGATTAAGTATAGCGGAAAAAACCCCGGACAGCATTTTTTTAAGCATACATATGAACGCTTTTACCGATCCCAAATACTCCGGGCTGCAGGTATGGTATTCCCCCAATAACGGGGAATCCGCAAAAATCGCGAAACTTATACAGGACGGAGCGAAAATTCTTCAGCCCGAAAACAACCGCAAAATAAAGAAAGCCGGCAGCAATATCTATCTGCTTCACCGCTCCGATTCTCCGAGCGTACTTGTGGAATGCGGATTTCTTTCAAATCCCGCCGAAGCGGAAAAACTTGAAAACCGCGAATATCGCAGACAGGTCGCGTTTGTCATTTTCAATTCCGTAATGGAATATCTCACACTCGGCGAAAGCTGAATGGAGATATTCCGTTCCCTTTATCCGGCACCTCGTTTACAATCAAAGAAAACTCATGCCGTTAACAGGTTTTTCCGGTTGAAAAACTTACAATTCAGGTGTCCGAGGATTTCGATACATATTTCAGAGTAACATCTCCGAGAATACCCGACGGAGATATGGCGAGAAAGCTTGAAAACGCGTCTCTGACCTTATACGCGAGAGTGTTGGCCACCACAATTTCGGCTGTATTTTCTCCGTTTTTAACATGTTTGGTAATATCAAAGCTGTACGGAGGACATATTCTGATGCCGTTGTCCTCCCCGTTGATTTTTACCGAGGCAATGCTTCCCACTTCTCCCAAATCGAGCAAAACTTTCTCTGTTCCGCCCGGAATATCGGCATTGAACTTAAAGCCATAGCGCATTTTACCCGAAAATTCCGGTCTGAAATCCTTTGAGGTAATATTGAAGAACCTGTCGAATTTTCCGGCATGAATAAATTCATCCATGTTTTCCGACTCCGCCAGCTCAAGCGAATATTCGGGTTCAAGTCTTACGGACATATATTTTTGATTTTCATTATACCGGACAAACCGTGACGTTCCTTCAGTAAAAATAACTATACGGGATTCATACGGGACAAGATTTATTTTTATCCGGCCGTCGGAAGTGCTGCCAGAACATATTGTGCCTCCCAAAATGTCAAGCACCGCATACTCACCCGTGCACGGCAGTTTTACATATGTGTCAGCCG
>CASEEB010000113.1 GCA_949286815.1 uncultured Eubacteriales bacterium
TCTAAGTAGCATCTACCGTGAGTACACCGAAGCAAATACCGAATTACATACCGAGGAGGATAATAAAAATGAAGGTTGAACTTACATATACAGAGAAAAATGAAATATATTATGTTAACAGTCATTTGCCAGAGCGAACGAGGGCAAATGCAAGGAAAATCGAATGGATTTTCTGCACAAAAAGAGGTTTGACCGACACAAGAAATTGTGCAAACCTTTCATATTCCTCCTTAGCTCAGTCGGTAGAGCGCATGACTGTTAATCATGATGTCGCTGGTTCGAGCCCAGCAGGGGGAGCCACACGAAAACCCTTGTAAACACTATGTTTTCAAGGGTTTTTACTTTTTTGATGCGATTCAAAAATCAAGGAAAAAGCAGCGGCTTTTCCTTGTACTGCTTCGTTCGGTAGATGAATTCCACCGAATGAATGTTAAAGGAAAGAAAATACATAATTTTAATGGGAAATACCGACTGTATTTATTTTAACAGTTGTTTGCCTTAATGACTTGAAATATTTTTTTCAATTACATAGGAACGCAATGAGACCGTAATTCAAGATTGAAATTACGGTCTTTTTTGTTTTCTGAAAACAGATAAGGAGGAAAGTCAGTGGACGAGGCGAATGAAATAAATTCAAACGATCCGAAAAGAGAAAAAGTGCGTGTAATTCCATTGTCGGCAATCGACGATGCGCCTGACCATCCGTTTGGGGTTCGGGATGATGCAGAAATGGCTGAGCTGATGGAGAGCATATCTACATTTGGGGTAATCAATCCTGTCATTGTGCGGAGAACAGATAATGAAAGGTATGAGATGATTTCAGGGCACAGAAGAAAATATGCTTGCCTAAAACTCGGAATAGAGACTCTGCCGGTGATCGTGCGTGATTTAAGCAGGGAAGAAGCTATTATATATATGGTAGACTCCAATCTGCAAAGAGAACATATCTTACCTTCCGAAAGAGCTAAGGCATATAAAATGAAGTTGGAAGCTTTGAAAAGACAAGGAATGAGGACAGACTTAACTTCTCCACCAATGGTGGAGAAGTTAAGTGACAAGCAACTTTTAACTACCACTCAAATTGGCGCTCAAAATGGAGACAGTCACGAACAAGTCCGCCGATATATCCGCCTTAACAACTTGATACCTGAACTTCTTGAAGATGTAGATATGGGAAAGATAGCATTCCGACCTGCTGTGGAGCTGTCATATCTTGAAGAGGAGGAACAGAAAGACCTTTCCTATTATATCGATGAGAATGAAGCTACACCGTCTTTGTCGCAAGCCATACAAATGAAGAAACTGAGTCAGGCGGGTGTACTTACCGAGGAACGGATACAAGCTATACTGACAGAAGAAAAGCCAAACCAAAAGCCGAAAATCAAAGTACCATTGGAGCGTATTCAGAATTACTTTCCGCCTGATGCATCGGCGAAAGAGATTGAGGACACCATTGTAGAAGCACTGAAAGACTATCGGCAAAAACAGGAGGCACTCAGGGCAGCAGGAGTCCGTATAAGCAGGGAAGCAAGATAATACAAGGGATAAGTCTGCCATTTTGAGGGGTTTTAGGCGGAGTGTCCCTTTTCTTGTTCCCCTTTCTCATACACAAACCCCTCATACATACAGTTATACTAACCGGAAAGAGAATATAATTTGCACATTTGCGTATATCCCGAGCCTGTTGTATAATGGGGCTGAAAATAAAAAACAGAAAGAACAGGAGGAAGTTGGGATGTTCGGATTTCATAAGAAGAAAAAGAAGGTTTGTATACCTGTGACCGAGTATGAATACCACATTATGCTTGATTCGTTGCTTAAATTCAGAGATAAGCTGATAGAGCAGGGAAAATATACCGATGGAGTTGACGAAACCATTCTCGCGATAAGTAAATAACATTCGGGCATCGAAAGGTCCCATTTTTTCTTCCGGTCGGTAATTCTTTAAATTTATACATAGCCGTTGGGGTAATAAAAACTCTGACGGCTTTTTCTTTTCCGGAAGGTAGGGGATGTTATATGATTGTGTCAGGGTAGAACTTTAAATTTTAAGGAAATGGAGGCAAAAAATCATTCGGTGAGAAAGTTTTTCGCAAAGGTAAGAAGTGTTTTGAAATGCAGGCGGGCGGACGGTTATGTGGATACGGCAGTTAAGATGATTATCGCGGTTGTCGTTGGAGCTTTGCTTCTCTCGGGACTGTATGTTCTTTTCAACAACACCGTGCTTCCGGGGCTTGCGGAGCGTATTCAGGATATGTTCAGCCTGTAAATCAGGTAGACCGGACGCGGCATGTCAGAAAACAATGACGGTGGCATTGTTTATCCATGACCTGAATCCAACCACCGATACAATAAATCAAAAAAAGAAAGAGGAAATTTAAGATGAAAAAGTTTTTTAACAAGGTACAGAACAAGGCAAACGCAATCATGGTCAAGGCAAAGACCGCACTTGAAAACAAAAAAGGCGAAGGATATGTAGATACCGGCGTGAAGATCATCATCGCTGTCGTTGTCGGCGCCGTCATTCTCGGCGGACTCTATGCTCTTTTCGACAATGTGATCCTTCCCACGCTTGAAACCAGAATCGGCGACATGTTCGACTATACGGCTTAATCCGAATTTTCAAAAAAGAAAGAGGTAATTTGATATGAAAAAGTTTTTTAACAAGGTGCAGAACAAGGCAAACGCAATCATGGTCAGGGCAAAGACCGCACTTGAAAACAAAAAGGGCGAAGGATATGTAGATACCGGCGTGAAGATCATCATCGCCGTTGTTGTCGGCACCGTCATTCTCGGCGGACTCTATGCTCTCTTTGACAATGTGATTCTCCCCCGTCTCAACACTGAGATTCAGGAGATGTTCAACTATACCGCATGATCGAAAAACGAAGGAGGGCAGATTTTTTCTGCCCTCCTGATATAAAGGAGAATGGATGGATATTTTATTTAACTTTTTTAAGCTCGCGGCACTTGTTTTATCCGCGCTCGGAATATGTGCAGTCTTAAACTGTTATATGAAAGCCCGCAAGTTCAAAGTCAATGCTCTTGCGAACTCTTTTATTATTACGGTAGTCGCAGTATCGCTGTTTATGTTCGGCGGTATATCGGTATGGACGGTCAAGGGTGTTTTGATGGCGCTTGTGCTGCTTTATGCTTCGGTGCAGGACATTTCAACGCGAAAGGCTGACGACAGCCTGTGGATTATGCTTTTAATGCTGTCACTTGTGAATTTCGGAGAACACAGTGTTCTGTCTATGATTTTGGGTGGAATCGTCGTGTTTGTTCCGCAGCTCGCCATCGCGACCTTCTCCAAAAACGGAGGGATAGGGGGAGCGGATATAAAAATTTCAGCAGCGGCCGCCTTGTGCCTCGGATTTGTCGGAGGGACACTCGGATATGTCATCGGACTTGCTTTCGGTATCGTATTCCAACTCATTTACAATAAAGTGAAACACAGAACCTACAAGAAGTCTTTCGCACTTTTACCGTTCCTTTCAGTGGGATTGATGATCGGTTATTTTATATGATACAGGAGGATGAAACATGATTTTTGGAAAAAACGGAGCTAAACACGCAAAAGCACCGAAACAACCGAAGATAGCAGGGAAAAAGCTGTTTTCTTCCAGAACTGCCGTAGGTGTCTTTTGTATCATACTTGCCTTTGTCATCGCTTTTGGCGTGGCGCCACTCGTCAATCGTTTCAGCGACCAGAAGGTTGATATCGTAAGGCTCAGGACAGATGTGGAAAGAGGACAGATTATTGATGAGGATGATATTGAAGTTGTAAGCGTCGGTTCCCATAACTTACCCGGAGATGTAATAAAAGACGCGGATGCCGTTATCGGCAAGTATGCTGCGACCGATTTATATACGGGAGATTATCTTTTTGCGGGCAAGCTCTCGACGGATAATAAAAGTGCAGAAGATGTTCTTCTCGGACTTAAGGGAGAGAAAGTGGCTGTCAGTGTCAGTATCGGTAATTTTGCTGAGGGACTTTCAGGCAAACTTGAAAACGGCGATGTTGTCAGCATCATCATTTATGATAAAGAGGCGGACACCTCGTATGTACCTGCGGAACTGAAATATGTGAAGGTGATTACTGCTACTACAAGCGACGGTATTGATAAGGATAAAGCTGAGGGTGGCGTGAAATTGGAA
>CASEEB010000114.1 GCA_949286815.1 uncultured Eubacteriales bacterium
CCTTCATAATCCTGCGCAAGACGCATAAAAAATCCGGTATAAAGGTGCGCATTCATATCATCGGGAGCGATAGACACAGCGACCTTACATTGTTCAATAGCGGTTTCAACACAAATCTGCCCCTGCTCCCACATAAGACTTGCAAGCCTGTAATAAGTTTCAGGCAGCATAGGGTTATACTTGACCGCAGAAATATAATTTGATATTGCCTCCTGCAAGTCAGAATTATGTTGTCCTAACAAATATTTTTCGTGGTAATTTCGGGCTTTTTCCAACGAATCCAGAGCCATCTTATTCCGTTCGTCGGATGCTATATTCTCAACCAAAACTTGTTCCATTTCACGCTCCACAAATGTGTCTTATATGCTAAACGACAGAAAAAATTCTAACTTTAACAAATCTTCAAGAATATCCACCATTTGATGTAGTTTATATTAAAATTAAACCTATGGGAAACACGAATAAAACAGCCGTAGTCGCAATGAGCGGCGGATTAGACAGCTCAGTCACTGCTCTTTTATTAAAACAGCAGGGCTGCAAAGTCATAGGTCTTACGGGGAAAATGTTTTCATCCCCTGCAAGCGAAAAAATTATTGAAAACGCCGGAGAAGTCGCCGAAACTCTCGGCATAGGACATTACGTTTATGACGCATCAAAAACTTTTGAAGAAAAGGTAATAAATAACTTTCTGGACAGCTACCGCTGCGGCAAAACTCCGAACCCATGTATTTTGTGCAATAAATTCATAAAATGGGGCGAGCTTTTTGACTTTGCAATAAAGGAGCTTCATGCCGATGTTTTTGCGACCGGCCATTACGCCAATATAGTTAAAAAAGACGGAATTTTTAAGCTTTATCCGGCAAACGATGAGCACAAAGACCAGCTTTATTTTCTATACAGACTGGGACAGGAGGTTCTTTCAAAAACTATATTTCCGCTTTCAAAATATAAGAAAAGCGAAGTTCGGGAACTTGCACACGAATATAATCTTCCGTCCAAATCCTCAAAAGAAAGTCAGGACATCTGTTTTATACAAAAACCCATGACGACTAAAAAATATCTTTTAGAGCATTTACCGGCGAAAAAAGGCGATTTTATCGAAATTGAAACCGGCAAAAAGTTAGGTGGGCATGACGGACACTTCCAATACACAATCGGGCAGCGAAAAGGCATCGGGATTGCATACCCTTACCCGCTGTACGTGCTAGGAACAGACGCTGCAAAAAACATTGTTTATGTCGGCAGAGAAGAGTTAAGCCGCCGCCGCGAAGTCCGCGCAAAAGATATAAATCTAAGCTTTCCGCTAGAGAATAATGAATTTGATGCAATGGTAAAAATCCGATACAATATGCCGGCGCAAAAAGCCCGCCTGAATATTACAGACGGAACGATTTGTGCAGAATTTTATGAAGATGTAAATTCGGTAACACCGGGGCAAAGCCTTGTGATATATGACGAAAAAGAAGGCTTTCTCATCGGTGGGGGAACGATTTATCTATAAAAAAGAGCCGGTTATAACCGGCTCTAAAACTCAACGCTTTACGCACCAAACATAGAAATTTTGTGTTGGTTCGTGATTATCAATCATGTAATTAATTAAATCCCATTGTTGCGGAACCCCATAATCATAAATTTTACTAGCGGACCAGAAGCTTTTCATCGGGAAATATGACAAATCACCGTCAATCAATTTTTTATTAACTCCCATTGCGATTAATTCGTCAATATTTGGCAGTTTATATTCGGAATCATACTGTGTACATGCAGCAGAAGCAGAAACACCCGAGGACGGAGTTATTTGATAAGTACCTGATAAAGCACTCATGGCCGGAATAGGCGCCGCTACCTTTACATCGGAAGGGTACATTGCTGTCATAAACCCTATATCTTTTCCGACAGTATTCGGCCCCTTATTACCATTCAGATCATATACAAAATTTGCACAAACTTTATTGGCGTAATAAACACCGCCCACACCAGCTCCGGTTTCATTAAAACTGCCGACACATCTCGGGTTATAATATACAGCAACACTCTCGCCGTTGGCAGTTTCAAAAGCCGCCGCTTTAGTATCCAGCAGCGATACGGCATTTAATGAATTTGAATACGCACCGACCATATCACTATTCAGCTCTTGCATCGTAGCCGGCATATCAATCTGACCCCGTCCAAAGCTGTCATACGCGAAGTAATTCCGCAATCGGCCAGATGTTCATTATCACAGATATTATTTATTTTCATTACCTTTGAAAGTCCGCCCGTAATAAAGGTTTCGGCAGCAGTATCCTCTATTGAGGTTGAACCGGTCGCGCTGTCTGTCATTTCTTGCAGAGTTCCATAGCCGTTAATTGCATCCATAAGCGGAATTGCCTGACTAAAACGGGCATAAAG
>CASEEB010000115.1 GCA_949286815.1 uncultured Eubacteriales bacterium
CCGATTGTTTTCACATAATCCAAAGAACGGATTTGCTGTTCCTGCTCGCTGGTGGGCGCATTTAATGTGACATCAGCATTAGAGCCTGCTGTACGCACGCTGGATAATTCCATATTCTGCATATAGTTAATGCCCAAGCTGAAAACCGTTGTAATCATAAAGGTGGTAAGGATAACCGCAAGCACCGCAAATGTATTCCGAATACGGTTTGCTTTCATCATCCCTTTTTCAACCTTTTTGATTGCCCTCTTGTTTCGGTTAGCGTGCATACTTAACACCTCCCGAAACAACCTAGCCGTCCTCGATGCGGATTGTCCGATCCGCCATCTGTGCAATTTCTTCGTTGTGGGTAATCATAACGGTTGTCTGATGAAATTGCCGACTAACAGACTGCATCAGCAGAATGACATCCATACTGGTTTTGGAATCCAAATTTCCGGTCGGCTCATCAGCAAGGATAATGGCCGGCTTGGTAGCAAGAGCGCGAGCGATCGCTACACGCTGCTGCTGGCCTCCGGAGAGATTGTTCGGCATGTTTTGAAGCTTTTGTTCCAAGCCAAGAGTATGGATGATCTGTCTGACAAACTCCGTATCGGCTTTGCCTCCGTCAATCTCAATAGAATACACAATGTTTTCATATACATTGAGCACGGGAAGCAGATTGTAATTCTGAAAGACAAAGCCGATATTCCTGCGACGGAAGACGGTTAATTCCTCGTCTTTCATTTTCAAAAGCTCTTTGCCACGAATGATTACGCTGCCGGAGGTCGGACGATCCAAACCGCCGATCATATTCAGCAATGTAGACTTACCGCTGCCGGAAGTACCGACCACAGCGACAAACTCTCCCTCGTCCACTGACATAGACACACCGTCCAAAGCGCGGACTTCGTTTTCTCCGCTGCCGTATATCTTTCGTAAATCTTTTGTTTCAAGTATTGCCATAGCTAAAACCTCCAAATCTGTTTTGTGATTTTAGTATAGCAGCCACTTCTTACAATCTCATTACAGACTATACTGCAATCTCAATTTTTCGTAAATTTTCTTTAAGATAAATCGTCACTCCGACCAATTATACGCAGCCCGTTCGCCAAACGCGCCGGCATAAGCATAACCTACAATCTCACAATTATCCTCAGCCACAATATACGGATACTTCTGCATTGTATTTTTTATCCGCTCCCTGAATTCCGTAACACTCGGCACTTGAGTTTCAAAAGAAATTGCGGTCTTTTCCACGTAAGGAGCATATATATTCAAAATTTCGCCTGCGTCATCGGTGCTTGCGGTTCTGATTTTTAAACAATTTTGCTTGATTTTATCCTCGTTTATCATCTCATCAGCCTTCCTCAAAGTCATAAAACCGTGCTTTTCACCAAAGCATACATATTCATATCCAGAATCCTGCCGTTTTTGACGGCGTTGTTGCGCAAGGTTCCCTCAAATATGAAACCCGCTTTCTCCAAAACGCGACAAGACACCGTATTATATGAAAACGGCTCGGCAAAAATCCGTATTATATCGGTTTTATCAAAAACATATTGACAGATTTGTTTAACCGCGCTTGTGGCAAAGCCGTGTCCCCAATAGTCTTCACCCAAATAATAACCCAATTCCGCCGTGCGAAAATGTATATTTTCCTGTCGGAATACTCCGATACTGCCTATAACCTTATCTTCAACCGCAATTGCAAAGGCGAAGGTTTTGGTTTTATCCGCCGACCTCATTGAAGATATGAAAGCTTCGGCGTCACTTACGGTATACGGATACGGTATTCCGTCTCGTAAATTGTTCAGAATTTTTTTATTGTTCAGAAGCCCGGACAACTCATACTTATCTTCAGGCATCCATTCTCTCAAAACGCAGTCCATATGACCTCTCCGCGCCTGTGCGCTCAAAAAATTTTTCTTTTTAATTATACCCTTATACAGGCATTTTGTCAATACAAATATCCTTATAGAAAAAAATAAATAATATGTCGGAAAACTCTTGCTTTTTTGGTTCAATCATTATATAATATCTGTAATCATCATTCGTATATTCATAATTAACAAATAAACAACTGCGAAAGGGAGAAAAATGAAACCTCTTAACTTCACTTACACACAAAGCGACGGCGTAACAAGACGCCTTGCGGACAATATCACAAAAAATTGGCTTCTCGGTCTCAGACAGACAAATCCCGCCATACTTGACATGTTCGCGGACCGGGACAAACTTCCATACCGTGACCTGCTGCCATGGTCCGGTGAATTTGCCGGCAAATACATAACCGGGGCATACTACATCTACAGACTCACTAAAAACGAAGATTTGCGCCGATACATAGAAACTTTTATCGACGAGCTGATTTCGCTTCAGGACAGCGACGGATATCTCGGATGCTACAGCAAAAACTGTCGGCTTACCGGAGCGTATTCCGCCTCACCGGAGAGAATAGGAGACACATGGGACTCATGGTCTCACTATCACATAATGTACGGTTTATTGATGTGGTACAGCGTTGACAAAAATCAGTCCTATCTTGACACGGCGGAGAAAATCGCGGAGCTTTTTATTGCCTCTTTCTATGGCAACACTAAAAAAAGGCTTGTGGATATAGGCTTTTCGGAAATGAATCTTGCGCCTATCCACTCATTCGCGATGCTTTACAACCTTACAGGAAAGCAAAAATATCTTGATTTCGCGCTCAAAATCGAAGAAGATATATCCGACGAGCGCGCGGGAAATTATATTAATCACTCACAAAACGGCCTTGAATATTATCAGTGTCCAAAGCCCAGATGGGAAAGTATGCATATAATCATGGGTATTGCCGAGTTATACCGTGCCACACAAAAGGAATATTACAAGGATGTCGCAGTGCAGATTTATTCCTCGATTCAGAAAACTGACGTGCACAACACGGGAGCTTTTTCCACAAATGAGGCGGCAATAGGAAATCCGTTCAGCTCAGGAAGCATTGAAAGCTGCTGCGTAATCGCGTATAACGCGCTTGCCGTGGAAATTTTCAAACTGACGCATGACCCCTCGGTAATCGATTTTCTTGAAATCTCCCACTACAACGCCTGCATGGGAATGTGGTCGCCCTCCGGAAGATGGTCTACATACGACACCCCGATGAACGGAGACCGCAGAGCCAACTATCATCACATAGTTTTTCAAAGCCGTCCCGGTTCACCCGAGCTCAATTGCTGTTCGGTCAACGCCGCAAGAAGCATTGGCAACATCAGCGAATGGATGTTTACATCCGATAACGACACACTCTATATAAACGCGTTTGAGCAAGGCAGCTACACCGATGACAAAGGCGTAAAGATAAATATATCCGGAAGCTACCCTGCCCCCGGCGAAATCCGTATTTCCGTAAAAAATTATAAAGGCAGGCTTGCGCTGAGAATCCCCGCGTGGTCGAAAAACACGGAAATTTCAATCAACGGCGCCGTATATAATCCCGACGCCGGAAAGTATTTTCTGACAGAAAGCGATGACAATACAGACATTGCTGTCAATTTTGATTTTTCGGACAGATACCTTACAGGACACGGAGAACAGGAAGGACTTTTCAGCATTTACCGCGGTCCCGTGCTTTACGGAGCGGATGTGACGGGCATTGAAAATCAAAACATCAATGAACTTGCCCCTATTTCCAAAAAGCGCATAAGCGAA
>CASEEB010000116.1 GCA_949286815.1 uncultured Eubacteriales bacterium
CAGTTGTATAATATCCTTGGACATGTTCTTGATCTCCTTTCGAATGTTTGTTGTGGTGACTTCATTCTACCAGAGTTTTTGGAACATGTCTATACTTTTGCCCAAACTTTTTTTAATTTGCGAATAATATTATACCTTATCGTATAGAGTGGTGTATATCATATCGCAAGTCTCTGTATGGTTCATTCATTGTTTTTTAGCTGTGTAACCAAACTCACAAACCAATCTTTAATTTTATATTCGTCAAAGCACTGCCACATCAACTCAGCTTTTAAGTTTTGTACAAGCTGTTTGTTATCAGAAGGCGCATCCGTGATCTTCCAACCGTACACCAACGGATGTGTGAGCGCATGTGCTTTTACGGTTGTTGACTTAACAGCACATTCAACCGCACGCGAAAGATGCTTTCTGACAACCGCTTCATCCTTTCCAAGGGACGCTTCATCTTCAGCAATACAACGGTGCAACGTACAAAGCTGTCCCAATGATTCATAACTCATATCGTCATTTGGATATGCCACCTCGAACATATTTACAACAGCCATATTGACTCTTTGAACATAATCCTCTCCAAAGCATTTTACATTACACATATTCAGCCGCGCCGCCATATAGAACAGTACCTCCAGATACCAATGATTTGCAAAGCCAAAAGTGTCGGTAAGCCAATCTTCTTCATCGTGTATCTGCATAAAAAGCATTTCTTGGCAGTGGTTGATTTGGTGCGCACGGCTTGCCCACTCGTTTGCCTTTTGAGTGTTTCCGTTTGCATAATAAGTACATGCTATCTGTCTGATTGCCTGCCCTTGATAATAACTGTTTCCACCGTCAGCTGTATTGGCATTGTAAATTTCCGTGCCAAGCTCAATAATCTCATTTTGATATTTCACTTTATCTGTATCAAAATATATTGACATCAGCATTTCCTTAACTCGAATATCGTTAGGGAGCTTTTTGTATGCTTCACGCCAAATGGGGATAATTTCGGCTCGTTTTCCGTCACGGAAGAGTTTTTCCGCTTTCGAACTGCATTCTTCAAAATATCTGTTGGCATCGATTTGCTCTACTTGCAAAAGCTCATCAACTGTAATGCCAAAGTACCGAGCTATATCCGGTAGTAGCAGAATATCGGGAGAGGTTACACCGTTTTCCCATTTGCTCACTGCTTGATAGGACACTCCAAGATATTCCGCGAATTTCTCTTGGGAAATGTTTTTGGACTTTCTCAATTCTTTTAATTTATCTGCAAGACTAACGTTCATATAAATTATTCCTTTCTGTGTTATTGTAGCTACAATTCTATTATATCAAACTCAAACCGAAAAACAATAACCGAGATTTATAATTATCATAGAGGAACTCCACCAAATTGAGAAACAGAACCGCGCCGGGCTATCATAAGTCTTTGTGCTCTCCGAGTGTATTCGACAATACTGCCTCAGACTCTATCCCAAAAATCCACTTAAAAATTTAACGAACGACAAAACCTCCCCATTCCTTTCGGAACAGGGAGGTCATTTTGTTCTTATTCACATCAGCTTATCCGCACTTCAACGGTTAAATCCTCCCACTGATTAGCACGGAGGAAGTTGCCGCCGGATTTACGGAAAGCCTTTGCGATTTCAAAGTCAATTCTGAATTCCCAAGAAAACACAATTTCCGGCAAATCTTCGGATTTTTCAAGAACTCTTTGTTTATCTGAGAGCTGCCTGTGCGGCCGCGAGACGCGCAATCGGAACACGGAAAGGCGAGCAGGAGACATATGTCAGTCCGAGCTTGTGGCAGAATTCAACAGATGAGGGATCTCCGCCATGTTCTCCGCATATTCCGACGTGGAGGTCGGGACGGGTTGCTTTTCCGAGTTTTACAGCCATTTCCATAAGTTTTCCTACGCCGACCTGATCGAGCTTAGCGAAGGGGTCGTTTTCAAATATCTTTGTATCATAGTAAGCGTTGAGGAACTTGCCGGCGTCGTCACGTGAGAAGCCGTATGTCATCTGTGTAAGGTCGTTTGTTCCGAAGCAGAAGAATTCAGCTTCCTTGGCTATTTCATCGGCAGTGAGACAAGCTCTCGGGATTTCAATCATTGTGCCTACTTCATACTTAAGCTCAACGCCCGCGTTCTTGATTTCCTCATCGGCAGCCGCAACCACAACGTTTTTAACAAACTTAAGTTCTTTTACGTCTCCTACGAGAGGAATCATAATTTCAGGAACAAGCTTCCAGTCGGGATGAGCTTTCTTTACATTTATAGCCGCGCGGATGACAGCCCTTGTCTGCATTTTTGCAATTTCAGGGTAGGTTACCGCAAGACGGCATCCACGGTGTCCCATCATGGGGTTAAATTCATGCAGGGAAGTGATGATAGCCTTTATTGCCTCTACAGACTTGCCCTGTGCCTTAGCGAGAGCGGCAATGTCTTCCTCATCCGTGGGTACGAATTCATGAAGCGGGGGATCGAGGAATCTGATGGTAACGGGGTTGCCCTCAAGAGCCTCGTACAGCTTTTCAAAATCGCTCTGCTGCATGGGAAGTATCTTATTGAGCGCGACCTCTCTTTCTTCGACGGTGTCGGAGCAGATCATTTCTCTGAACGCGGCGATTCTGTCAGCCTCAAAGAACATGTGCTCTGTGCGGCACAGACCGATACCTTCGGCACCAAGCTCACGTGCTTTCTTCGCGTCAGCGGGAGTGTCGGCATTGGTTCTTACCTTGAGCACTCTGTACTTGTCAGCCCAACTCATGATTCTGCCGAATTCGCCGGCTATAGTAGCGTCAACGGTCGGTATAATTCCGTCGTAAATGTTACCGGTGGAGCCGTCAATGGAGATATAATCTCCCTCGTGGAATGTCTTTGAGCCGAGAGTAAACTTCTTGTTTGCCTCGTCCATATTTATTTCGGAGCATCCGGATACACAGCAGGTACCCATACCGCGCGCGACAACTGCCGCGTGTGAGGTCATACCTCCGCGAACCGTAAGAATACCCTGAGACGCTTTCATTCCCGTGATATCCTCGGGGGATGTCTCAAGTCTTACCAGAACCACCTTTTTGCCGGCGGCTTTCCAAGCTTCGGCGTCAGCGGCTGTGAACACAACCTGTCCGCAAGCGGCTCCGGGAGAAGCTCCCAAGCCCTTTCCGAGAGGAGTAGCGGCTTTAAGCGCCTTTGCGTCAAACTGGGGGTGGAGAAGTGTATCGAGATTTCTGGGATCTATCATAAGAACGGCTTCTTTTTCGGTTATCATTCCCTCGTCAACAAGGTCGCACGCGATCTTGAGAGCCGCTTTTGCCGTTCTCTTGCCGTTACGTGTCTGGAGCATGAAGAGCTTTCTGTCCTGAATGGTAAATTCCATGTCCTGCATGTCGCGGTAGTGATTTTCAAGTGTAGCGCATACGGTCTTGAACTGTTCGAACACTTCGGGCATGATCTCAGCCATTTTGGAAATCGGCATAGGTGTGCGGACTCCGGCAACGACGTCCTCGCCCTGAGCGTTCATAAGAAATTCGCCCATGAGTTTCTTTTCGCCGGTTGCGGGGTCACGTGTGAAAGCGACACCGGTTCCGGATTCATTGGACCAGTTTCCGAATGCCATTTCCTGTACGTTAACCGCGGTACCCCAAGAATAGGGAATATCATTGTCTCTGCGGTATACGTTCGCGCGGGGGTTGTCCCATGAACGGAATACGGCTTTTACGGCGCCCATAAGCTGTTCCTTGGGGTCTGACGGGAAGTCCTCTCCGATTTTCGCCTTATATTCCGCTTTGAACTGATTTGCAAGCTCCTTGAGGTCGTTCGCGTCAAGATCGATATCCTGAGTAACTCCTTTTTCGGCTTTCATTTTATCAATGAGCTCTTCAAAGTATTTCTTTCCGACTTCCATAACAACGTCGGAGTACATCTGGATAAATCTGCGGTAGCAGTCTCTCGCCCATCTTTCGTTGCCGGTCTTCTTCGCGACGACTTCAACTACATCTTCGTTAAGACCGAGGTTGAGAATAGTGTCCATCATGCCGGGCATGGAAGCTCTTGCGCCCGAACGAACCGAAACCAGGAGAGGGTTGTCCAGATCGCCGAATTTCTTTCCGGTGATCTTTTCCATCTTTTCAATATACTCGTTGATCTCTGCCTGAATTTCCGGGTTGATCTGACGACCGTCTTCATAGTACTGTGTACAAGCTTCGGTTGAAATGGTGAATCCCTGAGGAACCGGTAAACCGAGGTTAGTCATCTCAGCAAGGTTCGCGCCCTTTCCGCCGAGCAGCTCGCGCATTTTCGCATTACCTTCGGTAAAAAGGTAACAATACTTTTTTGCCATACTTGGATAATCCTCCATATAATAAATATTTGATAAACTGTGTGGGGGCATGATAGACAGACGCGCAAACAAAAGCGCAAGAGACAACTCTCTGCGGGAAAGCCGCTTGCATATGCCGCCTGCGTGTTTTTGCGAATTTTTTATCAGCGTTTAATGTTATACCTAAACAGTTAGATACAACCCGGCCACTTTTGCGAAAGCAAAACTTTATCTGTTTACTTCATGCTGTATACATTATATCATATATTTAGGTTTGATGGAATACTTTAGCAAAAAAAAGAGCACAAATATTTGTAAATTTATTGTGAATAAAGCATATTTTGCCAAAATTTATTTGACAAAACCGTAAGTTTATAGTATAATATTACATATTGACGATTTTTATAGAATAGAGCCGGTCTGACTTTGCAATCCGGTAACGGTATTGCGGTGTAGGGCGGCTTTTGTGTATTTGGATTTTTAAGGGGATATGCAATGTCGAATATTTTTGATGTTTTCAAAAAAACAGAAAACAAGCGGGACGAAAACACCGCGTCCCCGGTGTCGTTTCTGATAGTCGGGCTGGGAAACCCGGGACGTGAATATGAAAATACCAGGCATAATGCCGGTTTCGGTGCAATAGACTATATTGCGTCAAGAGCGGGGGCGACAATAAACCGGGCCAAATTCAACGCGCTCACGTCGGAGGCTGTGATAGCAGGTAAAAAGGTTTTGCTTATGAAGCCGCAGACTCTCATGAATCTGTCAGGCAACGCCGTGGCGCCCGCCGCAAAATTTTACAGGATTCCGCTGTCCTCGGTAATCGTGATATCCGACGACATAAATCTCGACCCCGGAAGAATGAGATTCCGTACAAAGGGAAGCGACGGAGGGCAAAAGGGTCTGCGGTCTATCATTTCCTGCATGGGGTCGGAGGACTTCCCGAGGATAAGGTTAGGCGTGGGGAAAAAACCCCATCCCGATTATGATCTTGCCTCCTGGGTGCTCGGAGTTCCGTGTCAGGCAGACCGAGAGCTCATACAACGGCTTTATCCCGCGCTTTTTTCGGGTGTTGAGAAAATCATCTCCGGTGATACCGAAGGAGCAATGCAGCTATGTAATTCTTTCAGGGCTTAAAGCGCCGCCCGACAACAGACAGGTCTGAATATCCGGAGAATGAATAATTATTATATGTAAAATACTGATATGTAAGGTTGGTTTTTAATGAATATATTGACTGACAGTATACGGTTTGACAGCGAATACGGTCAGCTGTTTGAGACCGTAAAAAAGAATTTCAAAGACAAACCGCTTCCGGTTCTTGCCGGAGGACTGTGCGACGGCGCGGCGGACGCGCTGTGTATCTCGATGACCGAGGATACAGGACCGCTGCGCAAAAAAGCACCGGTTCTCATTGTTTGCCCGGAAGAAAAAGAATGTCTGAGAATAAAACAGACGTTTGAGCGTTTCGGAAAAAAGTGCGCTTTTTATATAGCGAGGGACCTGACTTTCCATAATATTACCGCCTCCCATGAGTATGAGCATGAGAGGCTAAAGGTTTTGTCGGGGATTCTTGACGAGGCTTTTGATGTTGTGGTTACCACTCCGGACACATCGCTGGGCTTCACGATGCCGCCCGAAACGCTTATAGATAACAGCATTATAATTGACACGGATACCAGATGCGAACCGTCCGAGCTGGCGAAAAGACTTGTCGACGCGGGATATTCGAGAGTGGATATGGTCGAGGGCGCGGGACAGTTCGCACAAAGAGGCGGAATAGTTGACATATATCCGCCGTTCTGCGGGCTTGACGGGGAACAAAACACGGTATTGCAGGATGGCTATGCCGTAAGAATTGAATTTTTTGACGACGAGATAGACCGCATGGGAGTGTTTGACGTCGATACGCAGAGGCTGGTAAGCAATGTAAAATCGTTGAAAATTGCCCCGGCAAGAGAATTGCTTGTCAATAAAGACACAAGAAAAATGCTTTCCGACGCGGTAAACTCTCAGTATAAGGTATGCAGAGACGAGAATATAAAAAAACAGCTTTTGTCTGAGCTTGCCTCAATTAACAGCGAGACCTCGGAAATAAATTTTATTGACAAGTACATTTCGTTGATATATGAAAAACATGCCACATTGCTTGATTATTTTGACCGACGCACTCTTGTAATTATCCGTTCAAGCGCCGCGGTGAGGGACAGGCTTAAAGCCGGAAAATGGTATGACGACAGGAATATCCAGGAGCTTGTCGAAAGCGGTACAATCTCTCCAAAATACGCGGTTTTCAGCGAACGCCCCGCGTATTTTCAGCTTTTCTGTTCAAAAAACGTAACGGTGCATGTCGATTCGCTGGGGTATGGAGTGACGGATATGCGCCTTTCCGGGCTTTTCGGTTTCCGCACCAGACAGCCGATAAGTTACGCGGATAATTTTTCTCTGCTGTGTGAGGATATAACAAATTATTTTCACGGCGGATATAAGGTAGTGGTCATGGCGGAAAACGAAACCGCCGCGAAAAATCTGCATGACCTTTTGACCGACGCGGATATAGTTTCGGTCGCGGAAAGCAGAGACGGCAGTTTTTCCGTTTCATCGCTTTCTTTGAACACGGTTTATATCAAATGGAAGGAGTATATAAACGGTTATGAGCTGATTTCCGCAAAAACGGCAATCCTTTCCACAAATACCGACGCGAAAGTGGGTTCGCTGAATTTCTCTTCAAAGGCGAAAAAGGCCAAAAAGAAGAAAAAAAATACCGAGTCGATTCTTTCGTACGCGGAGCTTGAAGTCGGAGACATCGTCGTGCATGAAACTTACGGTATAGGACGATATCTCGGAATCGAAAAACTGACTATAGACGGGGTCAGCCGCGACTATATCAGTATTCAGTACGCGGGAAACGACAAACTGTGTATGCCTGTCGAAAAACTTGACCTTGTCTCAAAGTATATCGGAGCTCACGCGGACGACGGTCTTGTGAAGCTGTCAAAAATGGGCGGGGACGGTTGGAATAAGACCAAGACACGTGTTAAGGGCGCGGTAAAGGAAATGGCTAAGGAGCTTATCCAGCTTTATGCCGAAAGACTTAAGAAGCCGGGGTTCGCGTTTGAGCCGGACAATGACATGCAGAGGAATTTTGAGGAGGCTTTTGACTATGAGGAGACTCAGTGCCAGCTTGACGCGGTGGAAGATATAAAGCAGGACATGATGAGCACCGTGCCGATGGACAGATTGCTTTGCGGAGACGTCGGATACGGAAAAACCGAAGTCGCGTTTCGTGCCGCGTATAAAGCCATACTCAGCGGAAAGCAGGTGGCGATACTTGTGCCTACGACAATTCTTGCCTTGCAGCATTACCAGACCGCGGTCAGCCGCATGAGGAGCTTTGCGGTCAACGTCGATATGATTTCCCGTTTCCGCACCGCGAAACAGCAGACACAGACCATTCACCGCCTCGCCCGGGGTGATATAGACCTGATAATCGGGACTCACAGGCTTCTGGGTAAAGACATAAAATTTCACGACCTTGGTCTTTTGATCGTGGATGAGGAGCAGCGTTTCGGAGTCGCGCAGAAAGAAAAGCTCAAACAACTGTACGGAAATATAGATATTCTCACCCTGACCGCGACGCCTATTCCGAGGACGCTGAATATGGCAATGGGAGGAATACGAGATATTTCCTTGCTTGACGAGGCGCCCGGAGACAGAATGCCTGTCCAGACATACGTGCTTGAGCATGACGAGCTGATAATATACGAGGCTATACGCAAAGAGCTCAGACGGGGCGGTCAGGTTTTTTATCTTCATAATTTCGTCGAGAGCATCAACACCGTCGCCGCGAAGCTTTCCTCGGCTATACCGGACGCGAGAATAACCGTGGCGCACGGAAAAATGGAAAAAGATGAGCTTGAGGACATCTGGGCAAAAATGCTGACCGGCGAGATCGATGTGCTTGTCTGTACGACAATAATAGAAACCGGGGTGGATATCCCGAATGCGAATACTCTGATTGTCGAGCGGGCGGACAGACTCGGACTTTCCCAGCTGCATCAGCTCAGAGGACGTGTGGGCAGATCCTCACGCCGGGCATATGCGTATTTTACTTATCCCAAGGATAAATCGCTTTCGGAAATCGCTCAGAAGAGGATTGAGGCTATAAGGGAATACGCCGAATTCGGCGCGGGATTCAGGATCGCGCTTCGTGATATGGAGATCAGAGGCGCCGGAAACCTTCTGGGAACCGAGCAGCACGGTCATCTTGAGGCTATCGGGTATGACATGTATATTAAACTTTTAAACGAGGCTGTGCTTGAAGAAAAAGGCGTCGCGCCCAAGGAAAAGAAGGACTGCGTGGTGAGTCTTTCGTATGACGCTTATATCCCCGACACATATGTGCGTTATCCCGCCCAGAGAATGGCTCTTTACAAGCGTATAGCCATGATAGTTACGCAGTATGACATGGATGATATAGCGGACGAACTTATCGACCGTTTCGGCGAGATGCCCGCTTCGGTGGAAAATCTGCTGAGAATCGCGCTGATACGCGCTCTGGCCATCGAGTGCGGGATCAGGCAGGTGACGCAGTCCGGCAGGGAGGTGCGCATGTATCCCGAAAACTTTGACATTGATATGTGGACATATATGTCGGAGATAACGGACGGCAGACTGCGCGTGGTTATGGGGGCGTCCGGCGACACTTATGTCGTATTGCGCCTCAAGACGGGAGAGAATGCTTTATCCTCAATTAATAAAATGTTTGAAAAATATATTGAAACAGTACAAAGAAAAGCGTTGAATAAAGAGAAATAATGTTGTATACTAATTATATGCTTTATTTTTTGCCGTAGTGCCGGCAGAGACCCCTTCAGCGTTGTCCGCTTGGGAATTTTGCCCGCGTTCCGCAGGGAAGCCGCGGTGAAAGGAAATTAAAATTATGAATGGAAAAAGCAAAAAAATCAAAATACTTTGCCTTGTTCTTACGGTCGTCCTCACGGCAATGCTTTGCGTATCATGCTCCGGGAGAAGCAATAAAACGCTGCTCAATATAGAGGACAAACAGCTTACGCTGAGCACCTATGAGTTTTTGCTGACGCGCATGAAGGGCACGCTTGAACTCTATGGGTATGATGTGTTTAAGGAGTCGTTCTGGAATACGATTATTTCCTCCGACGGCATGACATATGATGAATATTTCAAGACATCGGTGCTTGAACAGGCTTATAATTATGTGGTGGCGGAGTATCTTTTTGAGCTTGAAGGTCTGTCGCTGACCGACGAGGAAACAGAAGTCGTTGAAAAGCTTATGCAGGCGCTTGAGGACAAGGCGGGGTCAAAAAACAATC
>CASEEB010000117.1 GCA_949286815.1 uncultured Eubacteriales bacterium
GGAAAAGGGAATGAGTGACGATACGCTCCAATAATTATCGTTTACGACCGCGTCAACCCGAAAGACTTTGCCGCCGGTAAACTCTGACAGCGGGCGGCGGTTTTCACGCCCGCTTCCCACACAGGACAAAAGCGCCCCGGCAGAGTTCATTTCCATGTTTATATATTTGTCCGAGCCGGTATACCATTTCGCGAAAAACTCAAGACAGCTGTCGGTGTATACCGGGTCGTTGTAATTTTTGTAAATTGCCCTCGGCTCTGTCTCACGACACTCCATATACAGATAAAAACCCTGATTTTTTATCAAAATGAGACCGGCTCTCGACTCCGGCGTATATTCTTTACCCCATACATAGCTGTCAATTGATACGTATGGGATGGTTTCGGGATTCTGCGGTATATTGTCAAAGGTTTTTATGAGGTATTCTTTCATAGAAAACCGTCCTTTCCGGAAATGCCCTGAATGTCAGTCAAAATATCCCTGTCTGTAAAGCAGCTCCGCGATAAGCACCGCGCCACCCGCGGCGCCTCTTAAGGTGTTGTGGGAAAGACCTACAAACTTATAGTCAAATAGGGTGTCCTCACGAAGTCTTCCGACACTTACGCCCATTCCGCCGTATATGTCGCGGTCAAGATTGGTCTGCGGACGGTTGTCTTCCTCAAAATAGGTTATAAACTGTTTGGGAGCGTGAGGAAGCTCAAGAGACTGAGGTACGCCCGAGAAATTTTTCCAATCCTCAAGTATCTGCTCTTTTGTAGGCTTGTTTTTGAATCTTACAAACACCGCGGCGGTATGTCCGTCCGTAACGGGCACGCGTATACATTGCGTCGTGATGAGCGGGGAATCGGACTTAACTATCTTTCCGTCTTCGACCTTGCCCCAGATGCGTAAAGGCTCCTGCTCGCTTTTTTCTTCCTCGCCGCCGATATAAGGAATGATATTGTCAATCATCTCAGGCCATTCCTTGAATGTTTTGCCGGCGCCGGAAATCGCCTGATAGGTCGTGGCGACCACTTCGGTTATTCCGTATTTCAGCAGGGGAGTGAGTGCGGGCACATATGACTGAATAGAGCAGTTGGGCTTAACCGCGATAAATCCTCTCTTTGTGCCCAGTCTCTTTCTCTGAGCGTGAATGACCTCAAGATGACCGGGGTTTATCTCCGGTATTACCATAGGCACGTCTTCCGTCCAGCGGTTTGCCGAGTTGTTGGAGACAACCGGAATCTCCGCTTTGGCGTATTTTTCCTCAAGGGCTTTGATTTCGTCCTTTTTCATGTTTACGGCGCAGAATACAAAGCTGCAGTTCTTTTTTATTTCATCTATGTTTTCGGCGTCAACCACCACCATGTCCGCGTATTTTTCAGGCATGGGTGTGCTTAATTTCCAACGTCCTCCCAGAGCCTCGGAATATGTTTTGTTTGCGCTGTTTCGGGACGCGGCAAGCAGCGCGACTTCAAAATATGGGTGATTTTCAAGCAGGGTTAAAAAACGCTGTCCTACCATTCCGGTAGCGCCGACTACTCCGACCTTGATTTTTTCCATGGTATATCTCCTTACATTACTTAAAATTGATTATATTCTGATAATTAGAGTGTATTATACTGACAATCATTTGATTGTTTTTTGTTATAATTATATCATATTTTAATGTATGTGTCAATAGAATGTGCGCAATACTTTGGGGGTATTTTGACCAAATTTATAAATTTATGTTTTTTGCTTTTTGTGATGTTTTTGCCGGCGAATTGTTTGTTTTATAATCGAAAGTTCTTAAATTGATAATTCAAAGCTTTTTGCGTCTTCTGATTTATGGCGACAATAAAATTATTTTTCCGAAAACAGAAAAAATGCCAAAAAAACTATTGACAAAATTAATTTTGTGCTGTATAATGTATCCGTAACTGAAAAACTTGCAGATGTTAATGAATAAATTTGGAGGTCTTTAAGATGGCAACGTCAAAGAAAGCCGTAAAAATGGAAGTTCCCGCCAGCAAAGATGATAAACAAAAGGCTCTGAATACCGCAATGGATCAGATTGAACGTGAATTCGGCGCGGGTGCGATAATGAAGCTGGGAGAGAATACTCACATGGAGGTGCAGTCTGTTTCAACCGGCTCGCTTTCGCTTGATCTGGCGCTTGGAATAGGAGGAGTTCCGAGGGGGAGAATTATAGAGATTTTCGGACCGGAATCCTCCGGAAAAACCACCGTCGCGCTTCATATAATTGCCGAGGTACAGAAGACGGGCGGCGAGGCGGCGTTTATTGACGCCGAGCACGCGCTTGACCCGGTGTACGCAAAGGCGCTCGGAGTTGATATAAATAATCTTTTGGTTTCGCAGCCTGACTGCGGAGAAGACGCGCTTTCAATTACCGAATCGCTGGTGCGTTCGGGCGCTATTGACGTTATTGTAATTGACTCTGTCGCCGCGCTTGTTCCGAAACAGGAGATAGAGGGTGACATGGGAGCGTCCAATATGGGAGTTCAGGCAAGGCTTATGTCGCAGGCGATGCGAAAACTTGCGGCGGTGATTTCAAAGAGTAACTGTGTTGTGGTATTTATAAATCAGCTTCGTGAAAAACTGAACTCAGCATACGGAAATCCGGAGACCACTACCGGTGGACGCGCGCTGAAGTTCTATGCTTCCGTTAGAATAGACATAAGGCGTACCGAACAGCTTAAAAACGGCAACGACATTTACGGAAACCGTGTAAAGTGCAGAATCGTAAAAAACAAGGTGGCTCCGCCTTTTCGTGTTGCCGAGTTTGATATTCTGTACGGCAAGGGAATTTCACGCGTAAGTGAAATCATAGATTTTGCGGTCATGCTTGATATTATAAAAAAGAGCGGCTCGTGGTTTTCATACGAGGGCGAAAGGCTCGGACAGGGCAGAGATAATGTCAGAAAGCTGCTTGAGGAAGATAAAGCGCTCTGCGATGAGATAGAGGCAAAAATAAGATCTATGAAGGATAAGACGGACATTGTCAACGAGGAAGAATTTGAGCTTGCGGACGGTGATGATGATGAATTTGACATCCGCACACTTGAAGATGACGATGAGTGAGTTTGTTCTAAGCGATAAGCGCATAGAGATTACCGGACTTTCGGCATCCGCGGGCGGCGGTCAGCTTAATGTTCATGTGTGTGTGACGGATGGGGAGCAGGGGAAAAAATCCGAATATCCCATGCTGTGTGAATTTTGGGATACGCTCGGAATATGTCTGCGCGATCTGCCGCTTGAGATTGACAATGGTTTATTGACCGAAATAAAAAGATATTCGGGTGTTACCCATGCCGTGCAAAAAGCTTACGGCTGCATTTCCTGTTCGCCATGTTCCGAAAAGATGCTTGTCGCGAAACTGTGCCGCAAGGGAATCGAAAGAGAATATGCCGTGACCGCGGCGGATTTTGTAAGGAATAAAGGGTATATTGATGAAGTAAAACTTGCTTTGCGGGAGTGCGAAAGATGCCTTGACAAATATTGGGGTTATCAGAGAATAATATATAAACTGAAAAGCAACGGGTATAACAGTGAAGCCATGGACGCGGCAGACGATTTTCTGGCGACAATAAATTTTGAAGAAAATTGCCGGCAGTTGCTTGAAAAAAAATATTTAAAAAATACGGATGTTGTACTCGCGCAGGAAAAAGAAATTGAAAAAATTTTTCGCTCCCTGCAAAATTACGGATACAGCGGGAGAGAGATAAAAAGGGCGTTAAATGCCATAAAATCAAAACTTGCGATTAAAAAATAAACAATTTGTAGAATTTTAATTTTGACTGTCGTTTTACACCAATAAAACTAAATGAAATTTGAATTTTGCCGATGTTAAATGCATCGGCTTTTTGTTTAAATGATTGTTTGATTATCGGTGTTTTGGTAACAATATTGAAAATATATAATGTTGTCAAAAAAAGAAAAAACGCGGAAAATGCAAAATAATCATTGACAAAATTCAATAATAAATGTATAATAGTAACTGAAAAAACCGATAGCGGAGTTTATTATTTGAAATTGTCCCAATGAGGAGCTTTTTAAAAATTTAATATACCATGGACTGATATTCAGAATTTAACTATTTAAAATGAAAGGCGGTGACCTTATGAAAAATGTTACAATGAAAAAATGTGTTTTTCTGCTGACCTTTCTGATGCTGATAGGATGTGTCGGATGCAAAACTAAAGCGCCTCTTGAAACGGTAAACATTCCTAATGCTAATTTTTTGATATACTTTAAGGACGGACAAATGATAAGTCAGGAAACCGTTTATATTTCAGCCAATTTAGATGCCGTAGTTAACGAGTGGTTGCAAAAAAATGGGTTGTCTGAAAAATTTACGCTTGTCGGAGGAATCGTATACAGTGAGTATTTTAAAGACGAGAATTCTTTGTCAGAATACAGCTATTTTTACAAAGATCATTGCTTTTATTTTTCAGCGGATATAAATGAATTTCTTGAGAAGGAAGAAAACCGATTGTATCGTGAATCATTGGTTTTTACTCTGCAGAATGCCGATAAAGTTATTTCAAAAATGGTTCCGGAAAGTTAATTAATAACAGTATTTGTTTGATTTTATCGGGTGGGGCTGTCCTTAGGATAGCCCTGTTTTTTCTTTCAGCGGCGCCGTTAACACATGTGAATTTTGAAAAGGTATGGTAGTTTACACCGATGAGAGCCGTCGTTTTAAATGGCATTTATAGGAGTACAGACTGTGGAAATTTTATTTTTACTTACTTTTTTATTCCGTCACTTGCGAAAAGAGAGCTGATATGATATAATAATTATAGATATGGACAGCGGTATACAGCAAATATAACAAAATTTAATCTATTGCTTCATGCTGTATACCTTAATTACAAATACAACCCGGACATTTTTGCATTTGCAAAACCGCGGCATACAACCGATGAATATTATTTTTTAGAATTCTTTACGTTGTATGCAAATACAGCAAGTAAAATAGTATTAGTCTGTTTACTTTATGCTGTATACATCAAATCGTAGTGTGAAATATGCTGTATTCTGAAAAATGAAGCTGTGAGGAAAATCAAAAAATGAATATCAAGTGGGATGCCGACAAATACTCAAAAAATTTTGCTTTTGTGCACCGGTACGGAAATGACGTGGCTGAACTTATTGACTGTAAGCCCGGCGGAACGGTGGTCGATTTAGGCTGCGGTAACGGAGCGCTGACGAATATAATAAAAAATAAGGGATATAAGGTGATAGGAATAGACGCCTCGGACGAACTTCTGGACTTGGCGAGGAGCAATTACCCTGATATTGATTTTATACAGGCAGACGCCACGTCTTTTTCATTAAAGCAACCCGCGGACGTTGTCTTTTCCAATGCGGTGTTTCATTGGATTGACAAGGAAAAACAGCCCTTAATGCTGGATTGTGTAAACAGGGCGCTCAAAGAAAACGGGCAGTTTGTTTTTGAGTTTGGAGGACAGGGAAATAACGCGCTTATTCACGGGGCTTTGGATGACGCGTTTAACAAATACGGCTACAGTTATAAATGTCCGTTTTATTTTCCGAGTATCGGTGAATATGCCTCTATGCTTGAGCGCGCGGGTTTTTTGGTGAAGTATGCTGTATTGTTTGAAAGACCCACGGAATTGACGGGAGAGTGCGGACTGAAGGATTGGATAAATATGTTTGTGAAAAGACCTTTTGAAGATACGGAAATAAAAAATAAAGAAGAAATTATTGATACCGCGGTAGAAAGTCTGAAAAAGGATCTGTACAAAGACGGAAAATGGTATGCCGATTATGTAAGGATACGCATGACAGCGTATAAAACTTAATTTTGACAGTCGCTTACACTTCATACTCAAAATTTTTTAATTGCTGAGTATTCGATTTTTGTTCAATGACTTGTGCGGGAACTATATGTATGTTTTTATCTGAATATATGTTTTTTGTTGTCATTTCTGTTCATTTAGTTTGCAAATAATAAATCCCCTTGGCGCGGACTGAAATCTTTTGTTTTTTCAGTTTCCGCGCTAAGGAGATTTTTTAATCCTATATCTGTATTTATGGGTTTTTATTCCTCTGTACCGAGTATAATGTTTCTTTGAATATATTTCCCGTCTCTGTATGCCGTGACGCTTACGGTATCTCCGCCGTTTTTCTGATTTATTATTGAAGATAAATCGTAAATTGTGTAAATTGCCGAGCCGTCAATTTCGGTTATTATGTCTCCGACCTGTAGCTTGTTTTTTGCGTCCAGGCCGTCGGTCAGTTCAACGACGTAAACTCCGGTTACGTCAGCGAAAAAGGTGGTGTCGGGATTATTCTCGGCATAATCTTGGCTTACGACAACGACACGGTCGCCGTCAAGCCGATAATATATATTTTCATTTACAGTAACCCCGACAATGCCTACAAGAGGTCTTCCCGAAGAAACCGATGAATCAAAATCACGTCCTTCAATTATCGCCGAAATGATTTCGAGCGCGCCGTCCGAAGGAATTGCGAAGCCCATACCGACGTAATCGTCCGCGAGTTTCAACGTGACGATTCCGATGACCTCGCAGCGTGAATTTATAAGGGGACCGCCCGAATTTCCGGGATTTACCGAAACGTCTGTCTGTATGACGTTCATCCTCTTTTCAAGAGTTCCGTAATCGTCATATATATTTACCGTACGCTCCACGCAGGATATAACGCCCGCGGTAACCGTCCATCCGAAATCCGCTCCGGCGGGAGAACCGACCGCGTAAACCTTTTCGCCCAAGGCGCAGTCGGAAGATTTTCCGAATGTTGCCGCGGCAAGGTTGTCTGCTTCTATTTTAAGCACGGCAAGATCGTCTTTTTCACTGTATCCGATAATCTCTGTATTATATCTTTTTCCGCTGTAAAGGGTTGTATATATGTGTACCGCGTCTTCAATCACGTGATAGTTGGTAGCGATATACCCGTCTTCGGTCAGAATAATTCCGCTTCCGGTCCCGGTTCCGGTGGGGGTTGTGGTTTGTATGACCACCGTTGAATTTTTGAAATTTTCAAGCGCTTCCGAACTGGCAGAGCCGTTTTCCGGGGAAGTGGGACCCAAATCGGAAACGGTTATGTTTACATATGTTTTTCCGAACTCTCCGTCAGGACCGGTTATTAATGTGTCGGTTATCAGTGAGACGGCAAGCGCGACAAATGCCACAAGAAAAACACCTGCCATAATTATCGCGAACAAGGCGCCGCCCGATAACTTTTTCTTCTTTTTAACGCCCGCGTTAACGCTCGCGTCCGCGGAGACACTGTCATTTTTCTGATTGTCTGTCCAATTCCATCTGAAAGCGTATTCGGCAGGCTGAGGTTCGGACTCGTTATTTTTCTGTCCGTCCTCGGCGGGTTCGCCTTCATCTCTTTGCTCCGAATTTTGTCCGGGGGTATTATTCGCTTCGTCCGATGGATCGGGATTTGATTTTTGCTCCGGGTTGTCTCTGTTTATATTGCTCATGTTTGAATCTTTATCGGAATCGTCATTATTTGGCGTATTTGACTTATAATCATTATTTTCCATTCTGGCACCTCGTAATTCTATTTCTCATTCTATACCGATCAGTGAGCAATTTATTCTTAAAACAAATAATAAACGAAATTGACGCACAATTAACAGACTGAAAGATTTTACGGCTTTTTATAATTTAACCGAGGAGTTCAAACTTGTATCCTACACCCCATACTGTTTTGAGTACCCATTTGTCCGACGCTCCCTCAAGTTTTTCACGCAGACGCTTAATGTGAACGTCCACCGTGCGGGAGTCGCCCAGATAATCGAAGCCCCAGACCTTGTCAAGCAGTTGGTCGCGTGTAAAAACACGGTTGTAGTTTGAGGCGAGGAAATAAAGCAGTTCAAGCTCTTTCGGCGGAATATCAATTGATTTGCCCTTTAGCTTCAGCTCATATTTCTGAAGACTTATCTCTATGTTTTCAAACTTAATCACTTCATCGTCGGTGGGAGTCACATGTGTCTGGCAGCGGCGCAGCACGGCTTTGACACGGGCGGACAGTTCCTTTAAGTCAAACGGCTTGACCACATAATCGTCCGCACCCAACTCAAGCCCCAAAACCTTGTCAAAAACTTCGCTTTTCGCACTTACCATTATGATAGGCTTTGCGGACATTTCACGTATCTC
>CASEEB010000118.1 GCA_949286815.1 uncultured Eubacteriales bacterium
CAGTATTTTCTTGTTTCGGCTTCGGTTCAGAGCATTTTGCGCGACCATATGGCAGTGTATGCGACTCTCGACAATCTTGAGGAAAAGGTGGCAATCCATATAAACGATACGCACCCTGCGCTATGTATTCCCGAGCTGATGAGGATACTGATTGACGATTATTTTTACTCGTGGGAAGCGGCTTGGGACAAGGTTGTGAAGATATGCTCATACACAAATCACACGGTAATGCCCGAAGCGCTTGAAACCTGGAACGAGGACCTTTTCAGACTCAAGCTTCCCAGAATTTATTCCATTGTCAAGGAAATAAACGAAAGATTCTGCCGTGAGGCCTGGAAAGCCTTTCCCGGAAACTGGCAGAGAATTTCAAATATGAGTGTGATAGGATACGGGAACGTACGAATGGCGAACCTTTCGGTTATCGGAACGCATTCCACAAACGGCGTGTCAAAGCTTCATTCGGATATACTCAAAAATTCTGTATTTAAGGATTTTTACAAAATGTATCCCGAACGTTTCGGAAACGTGACAAACGGAATAGCTCACAGAAGGTGGCTTTGCTACTCCAATCCGGCGCTGGCAAGTCTGCTTGACGATTGCATCGGAACCGGATACCGACACAATTCCGAAGAACTCCGTGAATTTGCCAAATTTGCGGACGATACGGCGGTACTTCAGAAAATAAAAAGTATAAAACATGACAATAAGGTCAAATTCGCTAATCATCTGTACGAAAAAACCGGCAAAAAGATAGACGCTTATTCTCTGTATGACGTGCAGATCAAAAGGCTGCACGAGTATAAGAGGCAGCTTCTTAATGTACTGAATATCATCGGAATATACCTTGACCTCAAGGACAATCCGAATGCCGATATTATACCCCAGACCTTTATATTCGGGGCTAAGGCGGCGCCCGGATATCAGATGGCAAAGCGTATAATTCAGCTCATTTGCCTTATATCAAAGGATATTGAGCAGAATCCGAAAATCAAGGAAAAGCTCAATGTGATTTTTCTTGAGAATTATGACGTAAGCACGGCGGAGCTTCTGATACCTTCCGCGGAGATAAGCGAACAGATCTCTCTCGCTGGCAAGGAGGCAAGCGGCACCGGATGCATGAAACTGATGATAAACGGCGCTGTCACAATAGGCACTCTTGACGGGGCAAATGTGGAGATGCTTGACGCGGTCGGAAGCGACAACATGTATATTTTCGGACTTACAAGCACGGAGGTTGAGGAATTGTGGCTCAAGGGCTACCGTTCCGCCGAATATTACGCGAACAACGAAAGACTGAAGCGGATAGTCAATTACCTTTCGATAGGCTTTGCGGGAGAATCCTTCGCGGACATTGAAACTTATCTCTTGTCCGGACACGGAATTGCCGACCCGTATATGTGTCTTGCCGACTTTGAATCTTACAGACTGACTCATGAAAACATGATTGAGACGTACGCCGACGGTGACAAGTGGACTAAAATGTCTCTGCTTAACACATCCGCGGCAGGCTATTTTTCCGCGGACAGATGTATTCGCGAATATGCCGATAAATTCTGGGGAATAAAACCCGTAAAACTTAAACAATAAAACTTCGGTTTATATTTTTATAAATTCAGAAAGGCACGGATCCAAAAAATGCTGCCAAGGTTTTTTTCTGAAATTGACAGAAAAAGTGACGCGTTCATAAAAAAATTTACAGGTGCCGAGGACGCTTCCGGAAAGGGAGCGTTCTCATTTGGTACGGTAATCAGATTTGAGCTCTCGGTATCCCGCAGGTTGGGCGCGTCGGGGGCTGTGATGAGAATATGCCGGGACGGAGACCGCGACGCGGATATCTCTTTCTCTTTTGAAAGCTCGGATAATATTTTTGATAAATACACTTTATCTCTTGATACCGCCGCGCTTTGTTCGCCGGACGGATACGGGCTTTTTTATTATGAAATTCTGTTGCTGAGAGGATACAACACGCTTTTTACTTCAAGTATTAACAATCTGGATTTTGAGCTTTCCGAAAAAGAGGGGGCTCGCTTCAGACTGCTTGTCTATGAGAAGAATTTTACCACTCCGAAATCTTTCGGAAAAGGAGTTATGTATCA
>CASEEB010000119.1 GCA_949286815.1 uncultured Eubacteriales bacterium
AGCATTCTGCTTATGTTACTTCCGGCGCCGTGTCCGAACATAAATCCGAACGCCTGAATAATAGCCATAAGTCCGAACACAATGCTGGTGGCTCCGCCGGCGCTGAGACTTGTCTGACTGACAAAATACGAGTCCGCCATATTGTATATATTGGTTATCAGCATACTTATGGTGGTAGGTATCCCCAATGTTATTATCAGCTTTTGCACCGGGGTTTCGGTCATTTTGCGATATTGAGCGTCCTGACTTTCCGTATCTGTTTTTTCGTCCATTATAGTTAAACTTCGGGAGCTTATCTTCCGAGCTCTCAAATCCTCCCGTCATTATTGCAATATTTTTGTAAGATTGTAAAGTAAAGTCAATTATCTCAGATTCCGGCGACCCCGGTACGGTAAGCCGCTTCCTTTACCGCCTCCGCCACTGCCGCGGCGATACGCTTGTCAAGCGCCGACGGAATGACATAATCCTCGCAAAGTTTATCGTCACTCACCAGTGACGCAAGCGCATATGAAGTGGCTATCTTCATTTCCTCGTTAATACATTTCGCCCTGCAGTCAAGCGCGCCTCTGAAAATTCCCGGAAATGCGAGCACATTGTTTATCTGATTCGGAAAGTCGGAACGTCCCGTCCCGACAACCCGCGCGCCACCCGCTTTCGCAAGGTCGGGCATGATCTCAGGAGTCGGATTTGCCATCGGGAACACAATGGCGTCCTTTGCCATTGTGCTTACCATCTCGGAAGTCACCACTCCCGGAACCGAAACGCCGATAAATACATCCGCGCCTTTCAGAGCCTGCGCAAGACTTCCCTTTTCCATATCCGGATTTGTAACTGCCGCAATCTCTTCCTGAGCGGGATTGTTTGTCTCCCGCCCCTTGTAAATCGCGCCGTATCTGCCCACCATAACAATATTTTTTACCCCCATGCCGAGCAGATGCTTTCCGATTGATATTCCGGCAGCCCCGGCGCCGTTTATCACCACTTTGATTTTTCCGATCTCTTTTCCCACGACTTTCAGCGCGTTGAGCAAAGCCGCCGCGACTACAATCGCGGTGCCGTGCTGGTCATCGTGAAATACCGGTATATCGCAAATTTCCTTAAGTCTTCTTTCAATTTCAAAGCATCTCGGAGCGCCGATATCCTCAAGATTGATCCCGCCGAACGAACCCGAAATCAGATAAACCGTTCTTACGATTTCATCCACATCCTTGCTCTTTACACAAATCGGAAAAGCGTCGACATCGGCAAACGCCTTGAACAGCGCGCACTTGCCCTCCATTACCGGCATACCCGCCTCGGGTCCTATGTCTCCGAGTCCGAGCACCGCGCTTCCGTCTGTTATTACCGCCACAAGATTGGAACGTCGTGTAAGCTCATATGATTTATTTATATCCTTCTGGATTTCAAGGCAGGGCTGCGCCACCCCCGGAGTGTAAGCAAGCGAGAGATCTTCGCTCGTTTCAATCGGGCAACGGGTCACCACCTCTATTTTACCTTTCCATTCATAGTGTTTTTCAAGAGATTGCTCCGCAATGCTCATATATTTTTTCTTCCTTTCTTTATTTCAATCTGCCTTTTTATTATCCAATGCCGTTTTTTCCGGCATTGTCATACCATGTTCTCCGGCCTCATAACCCTGTCAAATTCCCCGGGACTCATAAACTCCAATCTCAGGCAGGCTTCCCTTAAGGTTATGTTTTCTTTAAAGGCAAGCTTTGCGACCTTCGCCGCATTTTCATATCCGATATAAGGATTGAGCGCGGTGACCGTCATAAGCGAGCGGTCAAGATTATCTTTCATTTTCTCACGGTTTGGCGTGATACCGCGGACACAGTTTTTATTAAACGAGCGCATGGCATCCGTCAGCAGCCTTACGGACTGCAAAAAATTGTATATTATAACCGGCATAAAAACATTCAGTTCAAAATTTCCCTGAGACGCCCCGAATCCCACCGCGGTATCGTTTGCCATAACCTGAACGGCAACCATAGTCAACGCCTCGCACTGCGTAGGATTTACTTTTCCCGGCATAATCGACGACCCCGGTTCGTTTTCCGGTATTTTTATCTCTCCCAGACCGCACCTCGGACCGCTGGCAAGCCAACGGATATCGTTCGCTATCTTCATAAGATTAGCCGCAAGCCCTTTAAGCGCGCCGTGAGCGTTTACCAACGCGTCCTTTGAAGTCAGCGCGTGAAACTTGTTTTTTTCGGACACAAAAGGATATCCGGTAAGCAGCGCGACATATTCAGCCGCGCGCTCCCCGAATTTTTCCGGCGCGTTGATTCCCGTACCTACAGCGGTTCCGCCCAACGCGAGTCTGTACAGCCATTCAAGTGAATTATGTATCTGCTCGCATGAAGTCTCAAGCATTGCTCTCCAGCCGCTTACCTCCTGCGAGAATTTTATCGGCGTGGCGTCCTGCAAATGCGTTCTCCCGCTTTTCAGGCAATCTTCATTTTCGGTTTCTATTTTTGAGAACACTTCAATCAAAGCCTTCGCCTCGGCAAGCAAAGGTCCCGAAATTTCACAGACCGCCGCTATATGCATGGCGGTCGGAAAAGTATCGTTTGATGACTGCGACATGTTGACGTCATCATTCGGATGCAAAAGCTTCTTTCCAAGAATCTCGTTTGCCCGGTTTGCAATCACCTCATTGACATTCATATTCGACTGCGTTCCGCTTCCCGTCTGCCAGACAACAAGCGGGAAATTATCATACAGCTTCCCGGATATAATCTCATCGCAAACCGCACATACGGCGTCTGCTTTTTCTTTGGTCATCCTGTCGGGTCTGAGCTCTCTGTTGGCGAGTGCCGCCGCCTTTTTCAGTATGCCGAAAGCTTTTATGATTTCTCTTGGCATGAGTTCGATTCCGATTTTGAAATTTTCGTAACTTCTCTCAGTCTGCGCCCCCCAGTATTTATCCGCGGGCACTTTTATCTCCCCCATGGAATCGTGTTCGGTCCTGTATTTTTCTGACATTTAAAAATTGCCTTTCTCTATATTCGGTATATATGTCAAACGTCATATGTTCTGTTTTTAATCGGGAAAAAGCGAAATAAATTTAAGTCTTCAGTAGCATGTCCACAGACAAAATCCGCTCAAAAATATTGTCTTTACGAAGACTGAATATGCCGCACCCTCAGCTGAACGAAATAATATTGCTCCACGCTTTTTTTCCGGCGGCGTCGGTGATTTCCGCCCTGACAAAGGTTTCGTCCGGGTTAACGGTATATTCGGCTTCCACAAGATTTTCTCCCCGTACTACCCTTCCCTGTGTC
>CASEEB010000120.1 GCA_949286815.1 uncultured Eubacteriales bacterium
CCCGCTCCCGCAAGTATCAGAAGCGGATTATTCACCGTAAAGACCGCCTCTCTTTGTTTGTCGTTGAGCGACGAATAGCATTTGTCAAAAAGTTTTCTTTTCAATATGAGATATTGTTCTCCGATATTATTCATATTAATCTCCCATGCCTCCACGGCGGCGCAAATAAAATGTAAAAAATTTCGGTTTCGTAAAGCGAAACAATTTCGTAAAACGAAACAATTTTGCAAAGCGAAACAAAAAGCGTTTAGCTTTTCAGAAAATTTACGCGTGAAATATATGCACTTTGACACTAAAAAAGTAAAGCTTTCACGCCAAGTGTCCTTTCTTGCCGAGAAGCCCCCGAAAAATCGGAGGCTTCCGGTTTGTTTTGTTTTATGCGAATCAGTACTGCTCTCTGTCAGTTTCGTTATCCTGCTCGTCTTTGCCACGGGAATTTTTGTTCTGATTATTCTGAGCGCGGTTGTTCTGATTTTGATTCTGATTCTGATTTTTGTTCTGGTTCTGGTTCTGATTCTGGTTCTGATTACGATTCTGATTGTTCTGATTGTTTTGCATAATTGAAAACTCCTTTTGTAATTTTAAATTACATGATTAATTATGCTCACAATGTTTATACTTTATTCAATAAATATAATTTAAATAACGTGTCTTACGAAAGACTGTATCTGTCGTTTATCCGACTCTGCAAGCTTCCCATAAGAGAAAATACCGAAAACGCCGCGAATACCATACTTAAAACCACAGATATGACGGATGCCGCCTCCATAAACCACAGGTCAACCGAAAAAGGCTGTGACCAAATGTAAAACAGCATTCCCGCCTCGGCTATTACGGACAATACAAAACAAGCAACGGCTCTTTTCTTTATACCCAGGTATATTTCCCCGCTTATACCCGTGCGGTCTTCGTCCTCTGATATCAATATACGTCCTGTGTGTTTTTTTGCGATGTCGAGCAACAGTCTCAGGATGAAATATATCATAATTACAAAAACCGCGGCGCTTAATACGTACAAAGTCAACATGATATAATAAAGCACATAAGCGTCATAACTCACATTTATCGTGCTCGGAAAATATTCCGTATAAAAATACAATGATACTCCGTACGCGGCGGCGGACATGACCGTTGACACTACCGACCATACAAGCGCCGGTTTCCATTTGGATGAATAATTCTTAAGGCACAATATGCCGACAATCATAAGCAGAGACGCAAGAAGATCCGGAAGATAATTTATATATTCCGAATAAAGATCCACGGAAAGCACAAAGCCGGCAGATATCAGAACTATGGCGGTATGAAGATTCCTTTTTGTAAACATGTCCACATTCGGCGCCGTTTCGTTTTGGTACTTCTTTTCAAGCTCGTCTATAAACAGTCTGTCACTTCTCAGTACGGCAAAATACCGGAACATATATATAAGCCAATCTATTCCCGATAACAAGGAGATTCCTACTCCAATCAATCGGAGAAGTCCGACAAACTCATATTCCGAATTATTGATGAGAACGGTAAATTCGGGCAGGAGCGCAGCAAGGTCTTTCAAAATAATAAACCTGACGCTTACGGAAGCCGCCTTTACGGTGATATTTCTGTCCGACGTACTTGATTTAGCCTTTTCCCATTCAAGTTTCCGTCTCAGTTTATCCGCTTTTTTACCGTTTACCCCGTCAAGCTTCTGTATCCGCCGTTCGTACCTTTCCTCTTTGCTCAAGCCAAGACTCTTTTTATATACGCAGTCAGACTGCGACAATTGACCCGCGTACAGCAAGCCTTCAAAAAGCTTTTTAAACGCGTAAATTATATAAATAAAGTCAAGTACGGAGAAAACAAAAGTAAACAGCAGCAGCATAATCGGCTGGTCCTCGGGACCGAAGAGCGCATATGTCACCACAATAGATAAAAGTTTTAAGATGCCGAAAAGTATTCCCTTTTTAAAGGCGTTTCTGGCATCGGCTATATGGTAGTTTATATCCGATATATTCGTAAGAGATACAAATAAGACAAGATATCCGATAAAATCCGGCAATACATCAAATATTGCCAAATCGGGATTAAAAAGAAAAATAAACGACAAAGGCAAAAGAGACAGCCCCATATTTTTTCTTATTTTATTTTTCATAAAAATCCCCCTTTACGGAATTTACTTTTTCTTCTTTGAGTGATACCTTACATGATTGGATTTATACCTGTTCTCCCGAGCTTCCTTTTTCTTTCTCGCCTTTTCCTCTAAATATTTTACAGTGGATTCAGTTGCCCTTTTTTCTCTTTCGTCGGCTTTTTCGTTCATCCGGTTGATAAATTCAAATCTCGACGGCTTGCGTTTCATCTCTTCATCGCCTTCCGGACAGATCAACGCATAGCACCTGAAAACAAGCGCGGAGTTCATCAAAGTATAAAACAATGAAAAAACCACAAGCAATGTCATAAGAAAGGACTTATCCTCACTCATCGACTCAATGGGCAAAAGCAAGACAATCTGAAATATGTTAAAGGCTCCGACAAACACCATATTGCGGTACGCTTTGCCTTTAATCTGAGGAAAATCCACTCTTCTTGCCATATCGGCTATTCCGTACAGCAGCACTATATTGAAAACAAGGTCGAACGCTATGCCTATCCACATAAAGACTTCCGAGACAAAGGCGCCGTAAACCTCAATGTCAAGGGACAATATCATGTCAATTCCCTCAAGGCACTCGAAAAACGAACAGAAAATCAGCAAAATATCCGCAATCAGCGCGTAAATAAATGCCGGTCCGTATTTGCGCAGCTCCGAAAGCCCCAGATACATTAAAAAGCAACCGATAAGCATTGACGCAAAAGCGTAATCTCCGAGTCCCAACCGAAGTATATACGTAATTACATAACCGATAAACAATAATCCGAAGCCCATCTCAACTATCCCTGTTCACATTGTTCGCAGCCGCGCCGCAGCAGTTTTTGTATTTTTTACCCGAACCGCAGGGACAAGGCTCATTCCTGCCTATTTTTGAGGATTCGCGGCGGATCACAACCTTTTTAGGCTTTTTCTCTCCGCCCTCAAAGCCCTCGCTCATCGGCTTCGCTACCTGTACACGCTTGAATTCCTGTTTGGGTCTCGGAACTACCGAAAGCACCATTCTCACAGTCTTCCCTCTTATATCGGAAACCATAGCGTCGAACATATCTCCGCCCACTATCCTGTATTCGGTAACCGGGTCTCTCTGCGCATATGCCTGAAGCCCGATAGTATCCTTAAGGTCATCCATGGCGTCAATGTGTTCCATCCACGCGCGGTCAACATTCTGCAAAAGTATCGCTCTTTCGATTTCGAGGAAATTCTGAAGACCGAACAGCTCTTCTTTCTCACTGTAAAGCTTAAGAGCGCGTTTTTCAAGCAGATCTTCTATATCTGTTCTCTTGAGTTTTTTAAGCTCCTCATCTGTATACCGGAAATCATCCTCGGTGCAGAGATACATAAGACTTGAGCGGAGTCCCTCAAAATCCCAACTTTCGGGATTTTCCTCCGATGTATGAGCCGCGATACATTCGTCCACATTGGCAAGTATCATCTTGCGTATAGTTTCCTCAATTTCGTCTCCCCCGTCGAGCACTTCCGCGCGCTGCTTATATATGACGGTTCTCTGCTGATTCATCACATCGTCATAAGCCAAGACATATTTTCTGCGTTTGAAGTTCTTATCCTCTATTTTTTTCTGCGCGCTTTCAATGGTATTTGACAGTATTCTTGCGTCTATCGGAGTATCCTCGTCAAGTCCCATTTTATCAATAATTCCAATCACCCGCTCAGACCCGAACAGTCTCATAAGATCGTCCTCAAGAGAAAGATAGAATCTCGACTCGCCGGGGTCTCCCTGTCTTCCCGAACGCCCTCTTAACTGATTGTCTATACGACGGCTCTCGTGTCTCTCTGTTCCGAGAATAAAGAGTCCGCCCGCCGCTTTTACTTTTTCAGCCTCCGGAGCGATCTCCTCTTTATATTTATTATAAAGCTCGTCGTACAACGCTCTGGCGGCAAGCACTTCTTCGTCATCGGTCTCATTGGTTCCGTTTGCCTGAACAATGAGCTCCTCCGCAATTCCCCTCGCGCGCATCTCGGCTTTCGCCATGTATTCCGGATTGCCGCCGAGCATAATATCGGTTCCTCTTCCCGCCATATTGGTAGATATGGTCACCGCACCGAATTTTCCCGCCTGCGCGACAATTTCCGCTTCTTTTTCATGATATTTGGCGTTGAGCACGGTATGCGCTATGCCCGCGTTCTTGAGTCTTTTTGACAATTCCTCCGACTTGTCTATAGAAACGGTGCCGACAAGGACAGGTTGGCCTTTGTCGTGACATTCCTTGATCTGCTGTATAACGGCTTTGTACTTTCCGTTCACGGTCTTATACACACGGTCGGGGTGATCGACTCTTATCATCGGCTTATTGGTAGGCACTTCTACCACGTCGAGCTTATAAATCTCGCGGAATTCCGACTCTTCGGTGAGCGCGGTTCCCGTCATACCCGACAGCTTCCCGTACATTCTGAAATAATTCTGAAAGGTAATCGTGGCAAGCGTTTTGTTCTCTTTCTCAACATTCACGCCTTCCTTTGCCTCAATGGCCTGATGCAGACCGTCCGAGTACCTTCTTCCCGGCATCATACGTCCCGTAAACTCGTCTACGATTATAACACCCTTATCGGTGACGACATACTGCTGGTCTCTGTGCATTGTTCCGTGCGCTTTAATCGCCTGGTTGACATAATGCATAAGCGATGAGTTTTCCGGATCGGTAAAATTCTCGACGCCGAAAAACGACTCGGCTTTTTTGGCTCCTCTGGGAGTAAGCACCGCGTTTCTCGCCTTTTCGTCAACAATATAGTCCGCGTCTATATCGTCGTCCTCAGCCTTTGTATCCATTTCCTTTATAACATATTTTTTCAGGGTACGCACAAATTTATCCGCCCTGACATACATGTCGGTGGGTTCATCCCCCGCGCCCGAGATTATCAAAGGCGTTCTTGCCTCATCAATGAGTATCGAGTCAACCTCGTCCACTATGGCAAACACATGCCCCCTCTGCACCATGCGGTCTTTATATATTACCATGTTGTCCCTCAGATAGTCGAAACCGAACTCATTATTCGTTCCGTATGTTATATCCGCGTTATACGCCGCCTGTTTTTCCGCGGTGTTTCCGCCGTGTACGATAAGACCGGTGCTGAGTCCCATGAATCCGTAAACTCTTCCCATTTCCTCGCTGTCACGCCGCGCGAGATAGTCGTTTACCGTAACAATATGAACGCCCTTTCCGTTCAGCGCATTGAGATAGGCCGGAAGAGTAGCGACAAGCGTCTTTCCCTCTCCGGTCTTCATCTCCGCGATTCTTCCCTGGTGAAGTATAATTCCTCCGAGCAATTGCACATGGAAAGGTCTTTTGCCCAGCACTCTGTCGTCCGCTTCTCTTACCGCCGCGAATGCCTCAGGGAGAATATCGTCAAGCGACTCCCCAAGCGAAAGACGTCTTTTGAAATTTTCCGTCATTCCTTTTAGTTCCGCGTCGGTCATCGCCGAATACTTCGGCGCCAATGCCTCTATCTGCCTTGCTGTCTTTTCAAGCTTTTTTATCTGTCTGTCGCTGTATGTTCCGAAAATTTTGCTTCCGAGTCCCATATATTATTCTGTCCTCCCTGATAAACCGGTTTCATAACTAAATTAAGATGTCTTGCCACTTGATTTTTTCAGTGGGGAGATTCAATCTCCCACTGAAAACGTCGAATGACAGGGCTTTGCCCATTATTGAAAACAATAATAACAACAATTATATATAAATACAATTAATGATTATTATACTATAAATTTAATACCAAACAGCATTTTTTTTGTAAATTTTCGGAAAATACTTGCAAATATTTCAAAATTGATATATAATGAGTAGGTCATACTTTCATAATAAAATAATTTTGCGAAACCGAAAGGCAACTTTTTTATGTATAAAATCAACATAATTCTGCATGAACCCGAAATTCCTCAGAACACCGGTAATATCGCGCGTACCTGTGCCGCCACCGGAGCCTGTCTGCATCTGATAAAGCCTCTGGGTTTTAAAATCGACGACGCAAAACTGAAACGCGCCGGTCTTGATTATTGGGACAAACTTGATATTACATATTACGACGGAACAGAAGATTTCAACGAAAAGCATCCGGGCATAACAATATACTACTTTTCCACCAAAGCCGACAGAAATTATTGCGATATATCATACCCGGACGAAGCATGGCTCATGTTCGGTAAAGAAACAAAAGGACTTCCGGAGGAATTGCTGTACAAAAACCGGGAAACCTGCGTGAGAATACCCATGAGAGACAATCTGCGCTCTCTCAATCTTTCAAACTCAGTTGCAATCGCGGTTTACGAGGTTCTTCGTCAAAAGGATTTTTACGGAATGAGGGAAACCGGAAACCTCACAAAATACACATGGTAAACAAAAAAATGGAAAAAACACAAAATAAATCTGTAAACAGAGTAGCTGTCGCGATGAGCGGAGGCGTGGACAGCTCGGTATGCGCATATCTTGTGCTTGACGCGGGATATGACGCTTTCGGAGCGACAATGAAGCTGTGCGGTCCGAGCGTGACAACAGACGGCGGCAACACAAATCAGGAAATACAGGACGCCGCTAAAATATGCGACCTTCTTAATATCCCCCACAAATTATATGATTTTGAGGCCGAATTCAGAAAATCCGTAATCGATGACTTTGTCAGTTCGTATATTGATGGGAAAACTCCCAACCCCTGTGTCGAGTGTAACAGATATCTTAAATTCGGGGCATTGCTTGACGCCGTAAAAAATGACGGCGCCGACTTCATCGCGACGGGACATTACGCGAGAGCAGAACGCGACGCGAACGGGAGATTTATGCTGAGAAAAGCCGCCGATTCCTCAAAAGACCAATCATACGTGCTCTGGTCGCTCGACCAGAATAAACTTTCACGTTGTCTCTTCCCTTTGGGAAATTACACAAAATCCGAAATTCGCGATATAGCCTCAGAAAAGGGATTTATAAACGCCCGCAAAAGCGACAGTCAGGACATATGCTTTGTCCCGGACGGCGACTACGCTTCATTTATAACTAAATATACGGGATACATACCGAAGCCCGGTAATTATATTGACGTAAACGGCAACATACTCGGCACTCACAAGGGTGTTATTCACTATACCGTCGGTCAGAGAAAAGGTCTTGGGATATCCATGGGGCGTCATATATTCGTATGTGACAAAAATCCGGAAAACAACACAGTCACTCTCGCGGACGAAGACAAGCTCTTTAAAAGCAGAATAGTAATCAGGAAGATAAATCTGATTCCCTTTGACAAACTCTCCTCTCCGATTAAAATAATGGCTAAAGTAAGATACAGACAGCAGGCTGTTCCGGCACTTGCCGAACAGACCGGAGATGATGAAATAACACTCCTGTTCGACTCTCCTCAGCGCGCTCCCGCCCCCGGTCAATCCGCCGTAATGTATGACGGGGAGTATGTGATAGGCGGCGGAATAATCACATAGAGAAAATAAGCAACCTCCGGGAAAATATAAAAAAACGAGCATACCGGGTATTCCGACTATTCCATCGGACATACCGGATATGCTCTTTTTAATCATGTCAATGCTTTCGGGTAGAAAACTAACCAATAATATTTAATACTCACCATGAAAGGGTCAGCTCTCATTGTTTTCCTTTTTTTTCTTTCTGCCGGTCACTTTATTAAGTATAGCCACCGTTAATACGATAACCGCCGTAACGAGAAAAATTCCGAGCATTCCCTTTCCCATAATGGGAAGACTGTCGACAAAAGCCTGACCGTCAATTCTGAAATTCATCGTAGCATCGGTAATTTCCTCTGTCAACGCCTGAGAGCCTGTTTCAAGCGAGCCGGACTCTGTTTCGGAGTTTGTATTTGCTTCGGTTTCTGACAAAAATACGTATTCATTGTTCATATTTCAACACACCTCCTTTTGGACTTACATAACCATATTGAGTATAAGTCCGCCCGCGATAACCGAGGCTATCTGACCGGAAACGTTTACTCCTATGGTATGCATAAGCAAAAAGTTCTGGTTGTCCTCTTCAAGTCCTATCTTATGAACGACACGCGCCGACATGGGGAACGCGGATATTCCGGCCGCGCCTATCATGGGATTTATTTTGTTCTTGAGGAAAAGATTTATGAATTTTGCCACCATAACACCGCCGAAAGTATCGAAAACAAACGCTATAAGTCCCAAACCGAGAATTATAAAGGTTTCGACCTTGATAAACTGCTCAGCCTGAAGATTCAGAGATATGGAAATACCGAGGAATATGGTTATCAGATTAGCAAGTACATTCTGCGCGGTTTCAGAGAGGTTGTCAAGCACGCCGCATTCGCGAATGAGGTTTCCGAACATCAGAAAACCGACCAGAGTAACGCTCTTGGGAGACACGATTCCCACTATAACGGTAATGAATATCGGGAAAAGGATTCTTGTCAGCTTTGATACGTTTGCCGGTTTGTACGGCATTTTAATACGTCTTTCTTTCTTGCTTGTTATCGCCTTGATTACCGGAGGCTGAATAATGGGAACCAGCGCCATGTAAGAATACGCCGCTACCATAATCGCGCCCTTGTAGTTTGAATTCAGCAAGTTAGCGACAAATATTGAAGTGGGACCGTCCGCGGCGCCGATTATCGAAATAGACGCGGCGTCATTCAGATTAAATCCGAACAGAGATGCCAGACTCAGCGTAAAGAATATACCGAACTGAGCCGCCGCGCCGAATATCATAAGCTTCGGGTTTGAAAGCAACGGACCGAAATCTATCATCGCTCCGATTCCCACGAACAACAGCAGCGGAAAGAGCTCGTTCGCGATACCCGCGTTGTAAAGAATACTTATCGCGCCGTCGGCTTCCACCGCTCCCGACATGGGGATGTTCACCAGAATGGCTCCGAATCCCATGGGAAGAAGCAATGTAGGCTCCATCTTTTTCTTGATGGCAAGAAAAATCAGGATACCGCCAATAATCCACATGACCACATATTTCCAACCGCCCTCACCGAAAAGATTAGGGACGTTGGAAAATAAGTCGCTGAAAAAATCCAAAAATTATCACTCCTTTTTTACAGAGTCGCTCGCTTAAAGTATACATAAAAAAACAGACCCTTGTCCGCACGGCCGTGCAAGCAAAAGTCTTGCCGTTTAAATCCGGAGCGAGAACCAAAAAAAGTTCCGTAATGACGCTCACGAATGCGGTATACCGTCGGCTACTCCCTTTTCAACGCTATAAATTATACCATTTAATTCTTTTTTTGTCAATATCATTTTTAAACTTAAAACTAAAATTCGGTAAAACTTTTTTAATTAAAATAACATTTTTTGACCTCGGAGATATTTATGTACAACAACATAGATTGTCAACCCGAGCAGGCTTTATATTGTCCGACCGGACCTTTTATATTTGATACATCTCATATAAAATACCGGCTCGGAAAATCGAGCCGGCTTTTCAAATTAATTTAAACGGATGTCCTGTCAAAATATCTCATAAACAAAATCGGTTATTTTTTTCTCTTCTTTCCGGCTGCCGATACACATCCGACCGCGGTAATCGAAGCCACGGCAGCGACTCCCGCGCCGAGTGAAGATTTGCACCCGTTGCAGCCGTTCTGACCGCCGATATCGTCAACCGGTTCGGTATCCGAAGTGCCTGTTTCGCCCTCGGTTTCCGCACCCGTGCCGTCTTCGGTTTTTCCTCTGTTGTCCTCAAGCCCGCTTGCGGTATAAGCAAACGCGAACCGGTCATCCGGAGCGGCGTCTCCCAACTCCATGAACTTCATCACATCCCCGTCAGCCACGGAATTGTCCGCCCACTTGAAATTAAACGAAACTTCGGCTCCGTTCCCTACACCCAAAAGCGCTTTGGAGACCCTAATGGTTATACTGCGGTCGCCCAGAACCATATCCGCCTCGCCGACAGACTGAAATTCCCATTTCCCGTCGACAAATTTTTCCACCGATGTCTTATTTCCTTCTCTTTGGCTGTTGATACGGAAATCAAAGCCTTCCCAACCGGTACCGCTGTCGGAATCAATGTCCACAAACAGATTCATCCAGTCTTCGGAATCGACGTTTATCATGTCGTTCGCGGTCCTTACATAGAAATATATATTTTCACTGTCCTGAGAAATCTTGGCATACGATATATCGTTTCTCGCGGTGTTGTTCACATAAAGGTATTTGCCTGCCCATGAATATTCGCTTCTGAAAGAAACATCGTTTACTCCGTCGGTAAATACCGGACCTATGCCCTCCCACTGAGCGTCAATATCCGAAGCGTTCATGTCCACGGTACCGCCGTTAACCGTTTTCTGAGCCTCGTCTATACCCTTGAACTTACGGATATAGGACACCATCTGATAATAATAGTTGTCTCCGAATCCCACGCCGTCGCGTATCTTCATCGGTTCTCCGTCACGGCTGTATTCCGGAGAGCACTGGTCAACCATATAAAATCCGGGAGTCAGGGTCTGACCTGTCGTCTGATTCTGATTCGCGGTTGACTGCACGCCGGCATACCATTCATTCCATCCGGTAATCATAAGTACATTTACATCCTGAGTCAAGGCATACTCAAACTGTTCCTCAAAGAATTTCCCGTAAGGGGTTGAAGTCAGCCTGAAACCGTATTCACCCTCTTTATTGTAATTGTTCATAGAGTTGACATAGCTTCTGCCGCGGCTTGTATGCGCGTGAACGCCGAGACTTACCGAAATCTGTTCGGGATTTCCCTCAGAATCTGTTCCCAATGCCTGCGGAGACTCCTGCAGCCAATCCCAATAGCCGTCATGCGTACCCGCCTGCCATGCCCAGCATTTGCGCACCGTGAAACGCTCAAGGACGCTTTGATACTCGTTCTCATAAAATTCCTTGACATCGGGGTTCTGCTCAAGCAAATTCAAATAGTCCGCCTTACTCTGCGGCGTGGTGCCCGTCGAATTTGTCCATTCTCTTGACTTGGGAGTATCGGTATTTCCGAGCAGCAGCGGCTTTCCTTCATAGCAGAACAGAAGCTCCTTATATTCTTCATTGTTGTATATCGGGTCGAGCAGTGTGTAAAGTCCGTTGAGCGTGGTATACGGCATATCTCCGAACATCATACAAATCTGCGGAGTGTCCATGCCTTCTTTTCTCATCTGCAACCAGGTGTCAAACAGCAAGGTCACCTGCTCTGTATAAAACCTGTTATTGGACAAATCGAGGAATATAAAGTCCACTCCGGCGGCGCTCAGCATACTTGCGTGCTTTCTGTAAACCCAAACGTCGTTGCTCGTATAATAGCCAAAATAGGGCTCCGCCCAATACGCGCCGTTTCTGCCGGCGAATGAAGACAAGGTATCCGTGACATTCTGCGCTCCTCCGTTAAGATACATCTCTGTCACGTCGTTGATAACTTTCCCTGTCGTATCGTCCGAGTGAAAAATAAAGTAAAACAGCCCCACATACTTTTCCTTGGCGTCTCCCGCATCCGGGTTCAGCGGAGTGGTCCTGTCAAGGTCATCCGTGGCTACCCAGGTCGAGTAGTCTGTCTCATATTCCGGTGTGAATCTCTTCTGTGTAATAACGCTGTTGTTATACGATATGTTGTCGACATATCCTTTCATTCTGTTGAACGAAACCGAAAAATACCCGCACTCAGGCAAAATTTCGCTTGTAAACTTTCCACAAGACGTGCCCGAAGAATCAAAGACTTCAAACTCTTTTGCCGTCCTGTCATATTTTACCGTAAGCAACACTTCATCATCACGGCAAAGCAATATTTCATCATGGCAGTCCTTCAATGAGTACGAGTGAAGTCCGGACAGATCCTTTCCGATGTCTACAGTCACCTCACACCCCGAACTTTTCTCGGACACAATTATCTCGCTGCCGTCTGTAAGCTCAAAATAAATACCTGATTTCTCAAAATCATCACCCTGGTACAAAAGCCTCGCTCCGACAGTCACATTGCCGCTTTCAAGATTCATATCAAATGAAAGAACTCCGTCTGTCAAAGCGTATTTATCGCCTAAGATCTCCTTTGAATACAATGAAAAACCGGTAAACGCCCTGCATCTGAGCGTTTCTTCGCTGATATAGGCGTTTCCTATAGAGGTAAAACCGAATCCCTTTGACGCGGAATAATTCTGTAGGCTGTCCGTAAAATCCATAGTATAAGTATATCTCGTCTCATAAAAAGACCTCTGCCCGTTCTCCTCAAAATACGGCTTCAGAGTCGTATCCGGGTCTTTTATTTCGATACCTTCGACATTATCCATTCCTTCATCTCCACCCTGCTCGGTTTCTTCAAAATCTTCAAAATTATCATTCCCCGCAAAAGACTCGGCGGCCTCCACGCAGGTAAACAAAGCCACATAATCAATATCCACATAAGCCGTGGTTTCCGT
>CASEEB010000121.1 GCA_949286815.1 uncultured Eubacteriales bacterium
GGTCTTTTATCCGGTTGACGGCGTTAGCAAGGTTCAGAAGCTTCAAATGTCAACTCAGACCGGAGACAATGTAAATGTGTGCGCAATCAAGGGGAATTTTGATGACGCCCAGACCGGGGTCAAAAAAATATTTTCCGATTCCGACGCGGTAAAAACACTCAATGATAAAGGATATTTCTTCTCAAGCGCGAATTCGATTAACTGGGGGCGTTTAGTACCGCAGATTGTTTATTATATTTCGGCGTATTGCGACTTGGTAAACAACGGCAGCATAAAAATCGGAGATGAAATAAATGTCTGCGTGCCGACAGGCAATTTCGGCAATATATTTGCCGCGTATCTTGCTAAACTTATGGGACTTCCGATCAAAAAGCTTATTTGCGCGTCAAATAAGAACAATGTGCTTACCGATTTTCTCAAAACCGGCGTTTATGACAGAAACCGGGATTTCTATTGCACTATGTCTCCGTCGATGGATATTCTGATCTCGTCAAATCTTGAGCGTTTGCTCTATTTCTGCGCGGGAGCGGAAAAAACGGCGCAGTATATGGACTGCCTGAAAAAGGACGGAAAATATGAAATCGACGACGGGATGAAAAGCCTGATTGATAAGAACTTCGCGGGATATTTTGCGGACGAGACCGAAACCGCGCAGACAATAAGAAATTATTATATAAATCATCAATATTTAATTGATACACACACTGCCGTAGCGATAAGCTGCGCGGAGCAGTATCTTAGAGATACACAGGACGGCGTTCCCATGCTGATTGTGTCCACCGCTTCCCCGTTTAAATTTGCGGCGGATGTGTATTGCTCAATTACGTCGGAACGACCTGATGATGAGCTTGAGGCGCTTAAAATGCTCTCAGATTATACTTCAAGTGAAATTTCTTATCCACTGAGGGGACTTGAGGAAAGAAAAGTACGTTTTACTCATACGGCAAAACCGGAAGACATGCTTTCGGAGGTATACGATTATATATCAAAACCATAATTCTATGGTAATGTTTTTCCTCTTGTACCATACTCACCTTGCCCGCCGAAAAACCAAACCGTATAAGCTTATTTTAAAAGCTTATACGGAATGAAAAAATAACAGGTTAATCAGCCCTGGCAGCAGTCATGCGCTTTGAAGGTTGCGCAGGATGTTTCAGAGGACGATGTTGCGCTTGCGTTTGCAACTGCTATCTGCTCTGCAGTGCAGTAGGTATCGCCGTCATGATATACACAGTTTTTAACCGAACAATTGATTCCTTTTATATGATTGCATCCGCAATTTGACTTCTCGTTCATTTATAAGACCAAACCTTTCTTGTTTTATGGCGTCTTGACTTGACGATTCGCTTTAATTCACGGTGAAATCGCCCTGTCGCAAAAAGACATATCTGAAAAATATTTAAAACTTTTAATGTCTTTCTGATATCAGCTTTTTTGATTGCTGACAATTATATTGTTTCCTGTTTTATTTACTTTATGTATTCGTTTTCCGAGGTGTCCGATGTCTGTTTTTGTAATTTCCGACCTTCATTTGTCCACCAATGTTTCTACCAATAAATCAATGGAGAAATTCGGCGACAGATGGAAAAATTATACTCAAAAAATACAGAAAAATTGGAACGCGGTTGTGTCTGAAAACGATACCGTGGTAATTCCGGGAGATATTTCCTGGGCATCCAATCTGATTGAAGCGGAGTCTGACCTGAGTTATATAAATTTGCTTAACGGGAAAAAACTGCTGGGAAAAGGAAACCACGATTATTGGTGGACAACATCGAAAAAGATGAACGATTTTTTTGCGGAAAAAGGCTTTTCTACTATGTCATTGCTTTATAATAACGCATATATAGTTGACAGGTATGTAATTTGCGGAACCCGCGGGTGGTTTCCGGATGAATACAGGCAGATTGCGACGGAAAACACCGACTGTAAAAAAATTATCAACCGCGAAGCGATACGCCTTAAAATCAGTCTTGACTGCGCCGTTAAATTACAGTCACAGCATTTTGACAGGACGGGAGTCAGACCGGATATTCTGGTATTTCTGCATTTTCCCGTCGTGCTTGGCGACTTTGCCATTACAGAGTTCTTGGATGTGCTTAAAAGTTACAATATTGAAAAATGTTTTTACGGACATATACATAATAATTATTCCCTGCCCCGGATTATAAATTATGATAATATCAGTTTTATTCTGACTTCATCGGATTTTTTAAATTTTTATCCGTTAAAAATCTGAAAAACTATTGACAAAAGCATTAAAAAATTATAAAATATATTGTATGTGTGTTTTTTGATTTATTTAACACAATCAATCTTTATGTTTTAAATATATTTACATAAAATCTTCGGAGGATTTAAAAATGAAGTTATTAAAAAACGAGAAGGCTGAAAAAAGCACGTACGTGCTTGAGTTTTCGGTCGATAAGGACGTTTTCGACAATGCGGTTGAAAAGGTTTATCGCAGACAGGTGAAGAAAATCAACATTCCGGGATTCAGACCTGGAAAAGCTCCTAAAGCCATTATTGAAAAAATGTATGGCGGCAGTGTTTTTTATGAAGACGCGATAAACGACCTTATTCCTGAGAATTATTCTTCGGCACTTGATGAAGCGGGAATAAAACCCGTGGGTCAGCCTAAAATAGATATTGTTTCGATCGATGAAAACGGACTTGTGCTTTCCGCCGTGGTTCCGGTCAGACCCGATTGCAAGATTGACGGTTATAAAGGTATCGAGGTTGAGAAGGATTCCGTTGAAGTCAGTGAGGATGAGATAGACAGAGAAATAAATACCGTAAGAGAGAGAAACTCACGTGAAATTGAAGACAGTGACGAGGCAGCGGCAAAGGGAGATTTCGCAAAAATCGATTTTGAAGGATTTATTGACGGTGAAGCGTTTGAGGGCGGAAAAGGCGAGGACTATTCCCTGAAACTCGGTTCCGGTTCTTTTATACCCGGATTTGAGGAGCAGGTAGAGGGACATAAGAAAGGCGATTCTTTTGACGTCAGTGTTTCTTTCCCGGAGGATTATCACGCAAAAGAGCTTGCAGGAAAGCCCGCGGTATTCAAGGTAACGGTAAAATCGGTCACAAAGGTACAGCTTCCCGAGCTTGACGACGATTTCGCGAAAGATGTTTCGGAATTTGACACGATGAGTGAATATCGCGACGATGTAAAGGCAAAAATTCAAAAGAGACACGAGACCGAAGCCGAGAACAGAATGGAGGAAGAACTTGTAAACAAGCTTATGGATAAGCTTGAAGCGGAAATTCCCGAGGCTATGTTTGAGGCGGAGACTGAGAACTTTGTAAGAGATTATGATAACAGACTCCGTATGCAGGGGCTTGATCTCAGCACATATTTCAAATATACCGGACTTGACCTTGATAAGCTGCGTGAACAGTTCCGTCCTCAGGCGGAAAGACAGGTAAAGGCAAGACTTGCGCTCGAGACCGTCGCCAATGCGGAGAATATTGACGTAACCGAGGAAGAGCTTGACGAGGAATATGCCAATATCGCCAAGTCCTACAATATGGAAAAAGATAAAGTAAAAGAGCTTGTCTTGCCCGAAATGGTAAAAGAGGACATAAAGGTCAAAAAGGCAATGCAGATTATTAAAGACTCCGCAGTAGTTACACAAAAATAAAAGTTTATAAACTTGAAGATAATAAAACGCCGCACTATACAATAATGTCAGTTTGCCAATCAGCGCCCGGCATAAGTTTGGTGCGGCGTAATGTTCAGAACAAAATTTACGGAGGATATTATGGATTATTCAGCTATAAAAAACGCGTTGGTGCCTATGGTTGTTGAACAGACCGGACACGGTGAGCGTTCATATGATATTTTTTCCCGTTTGCTCAATGACAGGATTGTTTTTTTGTCAGACGAGGTAAATGACGTTACCGCGTCGCTTGTAGTGGCGCAGCTTCTTTTTCTTGAGGCGCAGGATTCTTCAAAGGATATTTCGTTTTATATCAACAGCCCCGGCGGTTCCGTGACCGCGGGAATGGCGATATATGACACAATGCAGTATTTGAAGTGCGACGTTTCTACGATTTGTATCGGAATGGCGGCAAGTATGGGAGCCTTTCTGCTCAGCGCGGGGACAAAAGGAAAAAGAATATCTCTTCCGCACAGCGAGATAATGATTCATCAGCCTTTGGGAGGCGCTCAGGGTCAGGCGTCCGATATCAAAATAAGGGCTGATCTGATACTGAGAACACGTGATATGTTAAACAGAATTCTTGCCGAAAATACCGGCAAGCCGATAGAACAAATTGAAAAAGATACGGACAGAGATAATTTTATGACCGCGCAGCAGGCGCTTGAGTACGGCATTATAGACCGTATTCTGACAAAGCACGAATAATTCTAACCGACAAATAGTGAAAGGTAATTCTTTAAAATGGCATCTACAACCAATCGCGGCAGTAACCGCAATCAATACGGAGACGGAACACTCAGATACTGCTCTTTTTGCGGAAGAAACGAAAACCAAGTAAATTTTCTGATACCTTCTCCGAGCGGAATATATATCTGTGACTTTTGCGTCGAAGCGTGTTCGGACTTGATTTACGAATCGAATCTGAGCGCACAGAATACGGAAGAACTGTCATTCTCTTCCCTCCCCAAGCCGATTCAGATAAAAGAATCGCTTGATGAATATGTTATTGGACAGGACGACGCCAAAGTTGCTCTTTCGGTTGCTGTTTACAATCATTATAAACGGATTCTTGCCAGAAATGATTCGTTAAAGCGCAGAGGCAAAAAGAAAAAAGACGGCGTAAGCGAGGCAGATGAAATAGAACTTCAGAAAAGCAATGTCCTTCTTTTAGGTCCAACCGGGGTCGGAAAAACTTATCTGGCTCAGACTCTCGCAAAAACACTCAAGGTACCGTTTGCAATTGCGGATGCTACAACGCTGACTGAAGCGGGCTATGTCGGAGAAGATGTGGAGAACATTTTGCTCCGGTTGGTTCAGGCGGCAGATTACAATATTGAACGCGCGGAACAAGGCATTATTTATATTGATGAAATAGATAAGATATCCCGTAAAAGCGAAAACCGCTCTATTACGAGAGACGTGTCGGGAGAAGGGGTTCAGCAGGCTTTGCTGAAAATTCTTGAGGGTACGGTGGCTAATGTCCCTCCCCAGGGCGGACGCAAGCATCCGAATCAGGAGTTTATCAGAGTTAATACCGAGAATATACTTTTTATCTGCGGAGGAGCTTTTGACGGACTTGAGAAAATCATTGAGAAACGCAAAGGAAGCCAGACTATCGGTTTCGGAAGCGTTATCAATTCGTCGCACGGCGGCAAGGATATTCTAAAGGATGTTACGGCGCATGATATAGTTAAATTCGGACTTATACCCGAACTTGTAGGACGTGTGCCTATCATAGTGTCCCTGAATGACCTTGATAAGGACTCGCTTGTCAGAATACTGAAAGAGCCCAAAAACGCTATCGTAAAACAGTATGTAAAGCTTTTTGACATGGATGGGGTTAAGCTTACGTTTGAAGATGACGCCCTCGAGGAAATCGCTTCTCTTGCAATCGAAAGAAATACCGGCGCAAGAGGACTCAGAGCCATTATGGAGGGGGTTATGACCAAGATAATGTATGAGATACCGTCCCATAATGACATATCTGAAGTAGTTATAACCAAATCATGCGTAAGAAACGGCGATGAGCCTAAAATCATTAAAAGAGCCCCTGCCCTGTCCGCTCCGCAGCTTGATGAGGGCGCGTAGATTCGTCAATATAACCCGGACAGTTTTGCGGAAAGCAAAACTGCGGCATACAACCTATAGTTATTGATTTTTGAGTTCTTGACGTTGTATGCTTTTTGGCTGCTCATTGATTAGAAACGCATTTATATTAAAAATATCCGCATATAAATATTGCTCTGCCGGGAAATGCCGGCAGAGCATATTTAATTCTATTTTACTGTATGTGAGTTAAAAATTTTTACGTATTTACATTTTTATCTGCGAAAACGATATTATTACTTTAGATACGGTATATTTCGATTCCCCGCATAATAAGCATAGGTGCCGGGCTTTTTTATCACTTCTTTTGCAAATATAAGAAACGCGATAAATGTCGGCGTCGGGTTAAAATAATAAACGGTTTTTATTTCGTCATCCATTTCTATTTGATTTTGATATAACAAACCGTATTTTTCGAGAACCGTAATGACATAATTTGCTTTCTCCAATTCGATTTTCATATTTTTAACCAACAGATTTGATGTGAAAGCGGCCTTGTTTTCTCTTTTATAAAGCATAATGCAGGTATTGAAGACATCTTTGTCCGAGAAGTCTTTAAGAAAAGAAATATAATCTGTTCCGTCAAAGTATGCGGACTCAATGTTTTTGGGTTCGGGCACAATAAGAAAGTATTGTCGGAGGTTTGCGATTCCCATTAAAGTGAAACCGTAGTTTGTCATTATGGATGAATGTATTTGTTGATTTGGAGACATGTTATTCTCGTATTCCTCTATTTCTCCGTCCTTGGGTACATCTCCGATTAAGGCACGTTCAATATCCCAACAGTAATTGAATACCAGTCTAAAGCGTTTTTCCTCGGGTGTCTGTGCAATCTTTTTTGTGAGTGCCGATTGCAAGTCGCTGTAGTCGGTTATGCAGCGTCCGAACAATGAATCAATCGAAACTTCAAAGAAATCCGCTATTTTGGGCAGAAGTTCAATGTCAGGCACGCCGCCGTTTTCCCATTTTGATACCGCCTGTGTACTTATACCAACATAGTTTGCAAGTTCTTCCTGCTTGATTCCACGCTCTTTGCGCATAGATGCAATCTGTTTTCCTATCATTTCTAAACTCATGTTTTTCCCTCCTGTTTTTCTGTTTTATGAAATTTTTTTGCGAAATAAATCGCTTTTGAACAAAAATTACCCGGAATATAGCCCTGGGAGTTTTACGAAAAACAAAACCTCGGTATACAGCAAGTTAAACATAGATGTACCGAATACTTTATGCTGTATACAATATGTCATAAACAAAACCCGGACAGTTTTGCGGGAGGCAAAACTGCGGTATACAGCAAGTTAAACATAGATGTACCGAATACTTTATGCTGTATACATTATACCACAAACAACAGTTGAGTTCAATGGAGAGAATATTGGCAAAATCAAACATCGGTTGATTTTAAGAGTAAAAATGTTGGACAAACTTTAATATGATAAATTACAAATAGTTTAGTTCTCCTGTTTACAATCAATATTTTTAATACCCAATTTTGCGATTAGCAATCAAACAATGATTAATCTGTCATATTTAACAATAAAAAAACAGATATTTATACAAATTATTTGTTCAAAGGCTATTTACAAAATGACACATTTATGATATAATTAGCACAATGCAAAGCAAAATATTCTTTTTCGACCGTTTATAAATTTTTTACTGGGTCGCGTGACTGCAAAAAGAAAGTTTATTTTGGAGTATATTGACGGTTTAAGTTTCAAAAATGTCAAAATCGGAATTCCGCACGGACGGCAGATGCGTCGGGCAGAATGAATTTTCCACAAGAAAATATATTTTCACATGGGAAAACCATTCCAAGGTATTATTGTCGGACAAGCGGTATCGTTACCGCTTTTTTTGCGCGGATTCCGAATATTTTATAACACCGGAGGAATTCTTATGAAACTCGTTTACGATGTGAAGGACAAACCCAAATTCGGTCAGGTAATTATTTTCGCCATTCAGCAGCTCCTCGCGATAATGGCGGCAACTCTGGTAGTTCCGATAATAATCAACGGAAACGCCAATCTTTCCGAAGCCGATCAAATGTCTCCCGCCGCCGCTCTGTTGGGAGCCGGGGCAGGTACTATTGTGTATCTGTTGTTTACCAAATCCAGAAGCCCGGTCTTTCTCGGCTCGTCGTTCGCTTTTGTCGGTTCAATGTCAGCGGCGTTTGCCGGAGCGGCATCAATATCGATTGGATACGCCGGGCTTATAATCGGAGCAATTTTCGCGGGTCTTGTTTATGTTATAATCGCGATTATTGTTAAAATTGTAGGCGTAGGCTGGATAAACAAACTCATGCCTCCGGTAGTTATCGGACCTACTGTCGCAATCATAGGTCTATCATTGTCAACAAACGCGATATCTGATCTGCAAAAGGGTGATATTACAGACGCCGCGGGTGTCTCCACGGCAAATCCCCTTATAGCGATTCTCTGCGGGATTGTAACTCTTATTGTAACCGTAATCTGCGCTACTTACGGCAAAAAAATGCTTAAACTCATACCTTTTATAATAGGAATACTTGCCGGGTACGCGTTATCTTCTGTTTTTACGGTTATAGGTCTTGCAACCGGAAACGAGGCTTTGCAGCTCATAGATTTCGGTTATTTCAGCGACCTTGTAAAAGACGGATTCAACATTCAGACAATTGTCTCTCTGCCCGACTTTACATTTATGTCCGCCATTGACGGAATTTCCAAAATAGACGCTAACTATATTCTCACCGTGACTATAGCGTACGTGCCTGTTGCCTTTGTGGTATTTGCAGAACATCTTGCCGATCACAAGAATATCTCTTCCATAATTGAAAAAGACCTGCTTACAGACCCGGGTCTTTCACGCACATTGCTCGGCGACGGTGTGGGCTCAATGGTAGGCGCGTTCTTCGGAGGCTGTCCGAACACTACATACGGCGAATCTGTCGGATGTGTGGCGATCACGAAAAACGCCTCGATAGTAACTCTCTGGGCTGCCGCCATCGGGGCTATCATAATTGCGTTCTTTTCCCCGTTTGTAGCATTTGTAAACAGTATTCCCGCCTGCGTAATGGGTGGTATTTGCATTGCGCTTTACGGTTTCATAGCGGTATCGGGACTTAAAATGATAAGCGGCATAGATCTTGGTCTCAACAAAAACCTGTTTGTTGTATCCACAATTCTCGTATGCGGTATAGGCGGACTTGCGCTTACGTTTAATCTCAAGAGCGGTACTATCAACATCACGTCAATCGCTATGGCGCTGATTCTCGGAATTATAGTAAATCTGATACTTAAGAATTCCAAGGAAGATTCGTCCGACAGTCAGGACTGACAGTTAAAAAATCATTACATAAGACAAACCTACAGTTATGGTAATATAATATCAGCCCTTCATCAAAAAAGATGGAGGGCTGATTGTATAAAAAACTCCGACGGAGTAAATGATTTTTTCGAAGATGTTTTCATCCTTGCCGGCAGCATACCCTTATAAGGCTTCACAAAACACCGGTTTAACCGGTAATTTTGCCCCGATAAAAAATACTCAAAAGCCAAATCAATAATTGTCCGAAAAATATTCATCGCACAGTATCGAATATGTCCCTATGTCTCTGTATATTCCTTTTACAAGCATTCCTTCACGCTTGACTCCCTCAAACAACATACCGTTTTTCTCCATGACACGGCGCGAAGCGTTGTTTCCCACAATATATCTGCATTCTATGCGGTGGAGCAAAAGGACGGTAAAGCCGAATTCAATTACCTTACCAAGCACTTCGGTTGCTATCCCCTGCCCTGAATAATCAGGGTTTATCACATATCCCGCCTCGGCGCTGTTGTTCGGGCAGTCGATTCTCGTAAATCCGCAAGTGCCTATCATTTTGCCGTCGGCTTTGCACTCAAGCGCCCAATCATAAAAATCTCCGGTACGGTATCTCGTGGAAATATACTGAAGATATTTTTCCGTATAATCACGGTCCGTATGAGGATACCAGGTGAGATATTCCGTCAGCTGTTCGCTTTTCGCGTATTCGAACATGTCATTCGTATCCTTTACAAGCATTTTTCGCATAATTATTCTGTCCGTCTCAAGAGTGGGTATATGAGAAAATATTTTATATACTTTTTCCTTTTTCATCGCAGTATACCTTTCTCACGCCGACAGTTATACGTATCGGCAAAGCCAAAATCACAAAAGACTATGAAAATCAAGTCATTAATTTATACCTTTCTCTGTAACAAGGTAAAAAAGTACCGCTGTACTTTAAAAAGCATTAAAATAATATAAAGTGTTTGCGGCAAACATTGACAAATATAAAAATTAATGATATAATTTATCTGTTGGTTATATAATACTATATAACTGCTTGCCGGATAAAGTTTTCAGCACAATTTTTACATCGCATGTTTTATATCTTATGACCCGATTTCAATTATACAATCATACGGTGTTTTTGTCAATAGAAAATTAAACTTTATTTTAAAATGCTTTCTTTTTCCCGACAGCAGAGAAAGGCAATTTTATAATGGATTTTTTTGAAAACGAATACGCGGTCCCGGTACTCTGCGGCAGAGGCGGAGAGGCGGCAAAAGTACTTTCCCGTATAATTCATACGCCCGCGCAAAAGCCGCACATATTTTCCGATCGCTTCACTATAAGACAGCGTTTGTTTGCGGTATGTCATCGTGTGCCCGCATTTAATTCCGGTATATTATGCGCTGCCATATGTGATTTTGCTGAAAATATAGACGAGTCAAACACTCCCTTATTTATCCTCTATAACAGTGAGACTGCCAGGTTTTCTATGCGGTATAAGGAAAAACTTGAAGGTCTGTTCATTATTGTAGACCTTATGGATGTATAAAAAAACAAAACGTCAGATAACCCCGAAAGGACTTTCACGCAAATGGATCTCGGAATTTTGCTCGATGCAATAAAAGATAAGATATCAAATCCACCTGAAAAATTAAAAAGCGTCAGGATCACCAATATTTGTCATAACAGCGAAAAAGCGACGTCAAACTCTCTTTTTGTCTGTTGTCGCGGAGCCGCCGCGGACGGACATATGTATGCTCCCTCCGCTTATAAAAACGGCGCGCGCGTCTTTGTAGCGGAGCACGAAATCAACCTGCCTGAAGACGCATATGTCATCATTGTCAGAGATTCAAAGGAAGCTTTGTCGGAGCTTGCGGAGAGATTCTTCTCATATCCCGCGCGTCAGGTAAAAACTATAGGGGTTACCGGGACCAAGGGAAAAACCACATACGCAATGTCGGTTTACCTCATTTGCGAAATGTACGGAATCAAGGCGGGATACATCGGGACAAACGGAATATATTACAACGGAAAACGATTTCACAGCGAAAACACAACTCCCGGGGCTCTCGAAATACAAACGACTCTGCGCGATATGGCAGACGCGGGCATTGAACTTTGTATTATCGAGGTTTCTTCGCAGGCGCTCTGGCAGAACAGAATACACGGAATCGAATTTGACACCTGTGTATTTACAAATCTGTATAAGGACCATATCGGAGGAGCTGAGCATCCGGATTTTGAGCACTACAGAAATTCAAAGAAAAAGCTGTTTACCGATTACAAAGCCAAGCATATTATAGTAAACGCGGACTCGGACGCATCCGGTTTTATGTGTGAGGGTGCCTGTACAAGCGATATTGTTACGGTATCGGCGGACGGAAATACCGGCGCGTCGCTTTATGCGACCGACGCGAAAATGACAAAGAGGAACAACATTCCGGGAGTGGAATACATATGCCACATTGGAAATGACAAAAGATTCAACGAAAAAATGAAAAGCGTGAAAACATTCATTCCGTTTCCGGGGCTTTACAGTGTTGAGAACAGTCTTGAGATAACCGCAACCTGCCTGCTTCTGGGAATAGACTTTGAATATATCTGCAACTCATCGGCAAATCTCAGAATTCCCGGCAGATACGAATATATCACACTCAATTCTCTTCCCGACTCTCTCTTTATTATAGATTACGCTCACAACGGAATAAGTCTCTCTTCGACAATAGATGCGCTGAGAGCATACAAGCCCTCCCGTATAATCTGCCTTTTCGGCTCAGTCGGCGGAAGAACCTTTCACAGACGCGCTGAGCTCGGCAAAGCCGCGATGGAGGGGGCGGATATTTCCATAATTACCTCCGATAACCCGAATTTTGAAGACCCTATGTCCGTAATCGGGGACATTGAAAAAGAGTTTATCAATTCCGGCAAAGAGTATTATACCGTCGCGGACAGAGAGCTTGCCGTAATAAAGGCATATGAAATGGCAAGACCGGGAGACTACATCTTACTTGCCGGAAAAGGCCATGAGGATTATCAGCTCATAGGAGGCGTTAGGATTCATTTTTCGGAAAAGGAAATCCTGTATGAACTTGACAGAATCAATTCGCTGTCCGAAGAATACGACAGGGATATAATCTGAAATCGGAATCTGATGTATAAGGAAAGGAATTAAGCTTTGAAGGTACTTATAACCGGCGGGTCACGCGGAATCGGCCGAAGCTGCGTAGAGTTATTTACGCGGAAGGGCGACGATGTCGTATTTGTTTATGCACAAAATGACAGCTCCGCAAAAGATTGCGAAGATAATACCGGCGCCGTTGCCGTAAAGGGAGATATATCGGATTTTGAAACTGCCGGGAATGTATTTGTCAAAGCGGAAAGCATTCTCGGCGGAATAGATGTACTTATAAACAACGCCGGAATATCATATATAGGGCTGTTTACCGATATGAGCTTATCGGAATGGAGAAAAATCACGGACATAAATTTATCTTCCGCCTTTTATATGTCTCAGCACGCCGCAAGGTCTATGATAAAGCGTCACAGCGGCAGAATTATCAATATAGGCTCGGTCTGGGGACGGTGCGGCGCTTCCTGCGAGGTGGCGTATTCGGCGGCGAAGGCGGGACTTCGGGGACTTACAATGTCGTTGGCAAAAGAACTCGGTCCCTCCGGCATAAACGTAAACTGTGTAGAACCCGGAGTTATCGATACCGATATGAACGCTCACCTTGACGGTAAAACTCTTGAGGAACTTACGCTGGATACTCCCCTGTGCAGAATCGGAACACCCGCCGATGTGGCGAAAGCGGTATATTTCCTTGCGTCCGATGACTCATCGTTCATTACAGGACAGATAATCGGAGTGGACGGAGGGTTCGGACTGTAAACAGAGGCGAATTGTGTCATTATTTTTAATTAGTATATATGTTTTGACAATATAATTTTATGAAAGGAAAGCTGATATGTCTGTCGATGACTCCGCACGGGATATAAAGTTATTAAAAAAAGAATACAAAAATCCGCCGCGAAAGTACTATCCTTACACTTATTTTGAGCCTCATGCCCTGCCTGTCGGCGAGGCTGAAATCGAAAAATTTGTATCTGAATGTCATAAAAACAAAATAGGTTGCATAATTCCCTGTCTGCCGAAGAATCTTAAACCTTCGGTGGATGTGTTTCCTGACGCCGCCGATTTGTATGAAAAGCTGGCTGACATCGCCGCAAGAGAACATATCAAAGTAGGCTTTAAGCTTGAAAAAATATATGAGGAATCAGTATTTTCCGAAAACTCTCCCGTGCCCGAAACAATCCGTGAAGAGATAAAAACAAAAGTTCTTATTATGGGAGAATATTACTGCGATTCGGAAGAACATATAGTGAGAATTACCGACGCAGAAAATCTTATGGCGGTCACCGCGTTTGACGAAGACCACAACGACAGTATAAATCTCACATATGAGATAGAAAACGGAACTATCGACTATCAGCTTCCTCCCGGAAACTGGACGCTTAAAGAGTACTTTTGCCTTCCCGAAGACAAGGATAATAGTATCAAATCCGCAAATTCGGTCAATAAACTCAATTATCTTCACTGCAAAACCTTTATAAACATTGTCTTTGACCTTATGGGAGACAGTGTAAAGAAACGTTTGGGAAAAGAAATTTCTGTTCTGCAAATGTCGGACATCTGCTTTGACGCGCATAACCGCAGAAACTGGGACAAAGAGTTCAACCGGGTTTTTCTTTCGGAATTCAATATCGACCCTACAGGACTGTATGACGCGTTGTTTTACAATATCGGAGAAAAAACTACCCATGTTAAAACACTTTTCATGATATGCAGAGCCAAAATGCTCAATGACGGAATAATAAAAGCGCTAAAAGATTTCTCAGATGAACACAATACAGAGCTCATATATGACCTTGTGGAGCCAAAGCTGCCCTCATGTTCATGGCTTATGGGAGATTCTCTGGCAAATCAGAAATTCTGTGCCTGCGCGGTGCTTGACAAAGCGTATATGTACGGAATAAACTCGGTAAAACTCTCCTCGTCCGCCGCCGTGAATTTCGGTCTTGACCGGACTCTGTGCCAGCTTTTTGAAGGTTACTCAAAGCCTATGACGGACGTTTTGTTTAAAGACGCGATGAATGCCTACGCGATGGGAGCAAATTTGCTTCTGACGCACCCGCCAAAGCTTGACGCGGTTTCTGTCGCAGACCGTAAAAAATACGGGATATTGAAAAATTCGACTCGCAGGTCTTTCTGTTTATTTGCCTCGAAGGCGCAGTCTCTGCTTTCTGACGGTAACCGTGTCTGCGATATAGCGGTACTTTATCCGATATATTCGATGCACTCAAGGGTTTTTCTGTACCATACTCCGGACAGAAATTTTGAGTATCCGGATCCGGGAGTCTGCAACGATTATATGATTTTGCTTAATTCCCTGTCGTCATTCTGCGCGCAGGACTCGATACTTCTGCACCCGGAAACACTGAATATTTCATGCCGGATTTCCTCCGGACGCCTTGAGTTGAATTCACACGGACAGACAAAAGCCGGATTCAGAATCGTAATCATTCCGGGCACTACTGTGATAGACCTTGAAAACATACTGAAAATCAAGGAGTTTTACGACAACGGGGGAAAAATTATCGCTACGGTCTGCCTGCCGTCGTTTGCCGCGAAATACGATCCCGAAAAAGAAAACGATCCGAATGAAAATGACGGATTTATGCGCGGCGAGCAATACGGTACAGATGACGACATAAAGGTGCGTGACGCCGTAAAGCATATATTCGGAGAAGACGCACTCAGAAGCAATCTGATAAGGCACCATTTTTACAATAAAAACGATCGCGGAGGAGAGGCTTATTTTATACCGGCTTCCAAGACCGACATAGACGGAAGTTTTTACACCGACGAGCGCTTTTTGAAAAAAATAATCAACTCTTTTAAAATCCCGCTCGATGTGCTTATGAGCAATCTGCTTGAAAATCCTCTGTCCGACGGTTTTAACGGGTCTTATCCGGTTTTCTCAAGTCTGGGGCTGAATGAAAGGATTCCCTACGGCGGAGTTATATCCCATATTCATAAAAGAAGAAATAACACGGAAATTTATTATTTCGCCAATACCACCGTCAATGATTACCACGGACATGTATACCTTAAAGGCGCTTTGAAGCCGGAATTTACAGACCCGGTCAAAGCAGTGAGGAAAAAATTTGTATACCGGTATGTAAACTAT
>CASEEB010000122.1 GCA_949286815.1 uncultured Eubacteriales bacterium
GCCGACGCTGATGTACCCGATTCCGGAGGCGAGCAGACGGGTCGGGTCGGATACCGCGAGCCCGGTTCTTTTGTCGCCGTAATCGATTCCCAATATTTTTCCTTTTGTTTGTAACAGTCTTTGCATATTTTATCTCCGGACATTTTCAGCTCGATTTTAATGTGGCATTAAATATTTATTCAGAAAATTTCATTTGCGCTGAGTTTTATCAGCAGAGAAATGTCGTCTGGCTGAACTTTTGCCTCGTGGGCCGCGCGGTTGTTGTGTATTTCTCCGCATTTGGTACACCTGTGTACGATTATATAACCCTTTTTGGCGTCGGTAAGCACTTTTATAGGCTCCATTTCTCCGTGACATTCGCACGCCCTGTCGCCGGGATTTATGTCGACGTGAAGAGACCAGAGGCAGAAAGGACAGTGATTGCGGGAGGTATAGCCCAGCGGTTCTACCTTTTTTTTGCAGTGTACGCAGACAAACCCGCTGTCGTTTTTGGAAAATCTTTTTGTTTCCACGATACATACCTTTCCGTGCGCTTCGCAACCGTGAATTTAAATAATTTACACATATAATTATTATATACTTTTTTATTACAAAAGTCAACCGTGACATATTTAAAAAACGTAGAAAAAATGAAAATTATTCTTGACATACAGAGCGGTTAATGATAAAATAGACACAATCGCATATACAGGTAAATTTATTTAAATTTTAAAGCGATTTCGGGCAGTATGCGAAAAAATCCGTGAAAGGACGGTTTATTTGTCATGAGTAATTTGATTACAGACGAAAAGAAAATGATATGGCGACTCGACGCGTATGACTGTAAAGATGGATGCAATTGCCTTAAGGTGAGATTTTCAAACAAAAATACCTGGGCATGTGTCAGGGCTGAGATATTTTGTGACAACAGTCCGATAGGTTTATGTGTTTTGGTCAACTCGGAAAAAGAAAATACCTCATATTGCGAAACAGACAGGATATCCGGCGTACATAATATTGAGCTGAGACTGAGTCATCCGTCGGATATACTTGAAGCCGAGCTTATGGACAGCAATGTTTATAAGGATGCCGGCTATGTTCCCACAAACGAAAAAGATTTGCGCGATACAGATTCGCAGAGCTGGGAAGCGGTGGATATGCTCGGAAGAAAAGTGGCGTCTGTTGAAGATGTAAAGGGTTACAGACCCGAGAAAAAGGTGGGTATATTTTATTGGACCTGGCGCGAGGGACACTCGGAGCGCCGTCCGGTCAATGTAAGCAAGCTGCTTGAGGAATTTCCCGCCGCCGAGTATGACATGAATCACCCCGCGTGGGGAGAAGAGCCTTTGCAGTGCCATTGGAACGAGCCGTTTTTCGGATACTATAAAAACAGCGATCCGTACGTTATACGTAAACACGCTGTCATGCTTGCCAATGCGGGAGTCGATTTTCTTATGTTTGACTGTACTAACGGGAACCTTACCTGGAGAGACGCGTATGAACCGCTGCTGAAGGGCTTGCATGAGGCAAGACAGGAGGGTATCAGAACGCCTCAGGTCGCGTTTATGCTCAATTTTGCTCCCATGCAGACCAGTGACGATATGCTCAGGGTTTTATATCAGGATCTTTACAGACCCGGCAGATACAGTGACCTCTGGTTCAGAATTGACGGCAAGCCGCTTATAATGGCATATCCCGACGCGCTTCCGGAAAAAGGTATCTGCGAAACCGATACAAAGATTCTTGATGAGATTCGCGCCTTTTTCGCGTTTCGTCCCGGACAGCCGTTGTATGCGGGCGGACCTGTCAGAAACGACCAGTGGGGATGGCTTGAGGTATATCCTCAGAATAAATACTGCGTGCGTGAGGACGGCTCATGCGAAATGGTTACCGTCGGAGTCGGACAGAACGCGAATAAGGACAGAATATGTACTCATTTCAACGATAAGGATACATTTGGCAGAAGCTATACTTATAAGCATGGCTTCGATCTGCTCGACAAGGAGTCGTATAAGTACGGATATAATGTTCAGGAGCAGTGGGACAGGGCAATAGACCTTGACCCTGATATCGTGTTTATAACCGGATGGAACGAGTGGCAGATGGGAAGATATCATGAGCCGTGGCTCAGCGACCCGAATTCCACGCAGGTTGCTATGGTTGACCAGTATGACAGAGAGCACAGCAGGGACATTGAGCCGGATATTGACGGATATCTTGACACATATTATCTTCAGATGATACATAATATCCGCCGCTTTAAAGGCGCTCCTCAAAGGCAGAAGACTTCCGAAGCGGTTACGATAAATATAAACGGAAGCTTAAGACAGTGGAAAAATGTAGCTCCGGTTTATTTAAACAACAAGGGCTCGGCAATAAACCGCGACTGGGACGGATACGGAGACTTGCACTATGTAAACAACAGCGCGAGAAACAATATTGTCAAAGCTCAGGTGGCGCGCGATGAGGACAACATTTACTTTATCGCGCAGACCGCAAATCAGCTTACCGAACCGTCGGATGAAGGTTGGATGACCCTTTATATTGATGTTGACCGTCAAAAATCGAGCGGATGGGAAGGGTATGACTTTGTGATAAACCGTACTCTTCCGAGATTGGGCAAGGCGTCTGTGGAAAAATATCTTCCTACTGCTGAGAAAAACAGCTACAGCTGGCAGAGGATAGGCAGCGCGAAAATCAAAATCAAGGACGACTCGGTCGTCATTGAAATCCCCAGGGAATTGCTCGGAGTAAAGGACGCAAAGCTTGATTTTGAGTTTAAGTGGTCTGACAATATGCAGTCGCATGACGTTATGGATTTTTACGCAAACGGTGACTGCGCGCCTCTGGGCAGATTCAATTATCTGTATCAGGAAAACTGACAGATTTTTCCGATTAAAAAAACCTGACTTTCCTGAACCGAACAGGACAATTTGATATAATAAAAACAGCATTCTCCGGTGCAAGATCGCAAAGCGAAGGAACCTAAAGCCTTGCGGGTAATTTGTTTTAACACAGATAAGGTAAAAATAACTTTTGTCTTAAGGATAAACCAAAATTACCTCGTCTTCAGTTTCCCATTGGTTTTTCATTCCATGCGCTTTGCGGTTCTTTGCGCCGGAGAAAAAATATGCGGTCTTGCGCGGTTCAGTGCTTGCTTAATAACGGCTCGGATAGTCTGTATCAGTTATTCTGTATTTTATTATAGAATTTACTGTTATCCGGGTTAAAACATGAAAAGGAGCAACGTAATGATATATACGGGAGAAAATCTGAAAGAAATTTCCTTTCCGCTCGGCGGTATAGGTACGGGATGTATCGGAATTGCCGGCAACGGTCGCTTATGTGATTGGGAGATATTCAACCGACCGAACAAGGGCAGTATAAACGGATATTCTCATATTTCGGTAAAGGCGGAGACAAACGGGAAAACGTACATCAAAGTTCTCAACGGAGATCTCACTAAGGATTTTATGGGTCAGTATTCAAAGAGAAATTATTGCGGGTACGGCTATGGTCCCGCGATAACTTCGATGTGCGGTTTTCCTCATTTTAAAAATGTCGGGTTTGACGGCGAATTTCCTTTCGCGAAGCTTACATTTACGGATGAAAATTTTCCCGGCAAGGTCATACTTACGGCGTTTAATCCGTTTATCCCGCTTGACGCGGACAATTCGGGAATTCCGGCGGCGTTCTTTGATATTGAGTTTGTGAATGATACCGATGCGGACGTCACTTATACCGCCGTTTTTTCGGTATGCAACCCTTTTGAGCGCACAAAAAATATTGATGTCAGCGGCAGTGGAATAAAGGCGGTAAAACTTGAAAACGCGGCGGTCACGGATAAAAACGCGATAGGCTACGGAGATATTACCCTCGCGACCGATGACACGGATACCGGAGTCCAGGAATATTGGTACCGCGGAAGCTGTCAGGACGCGATAGTCATGTTCCGAAATGAGCTGTCATCGGATAAAGGTTTTTCGGCGAGACACTATGACGAGCCGGGAATATGTGATACCTGCTCGGTATACAAGAAAGTGATGTCGCCGAAAGATACAAACGAAAGCGTGAGATTTGTAATTTCTTGGAATTGTCCAAACAATTACAACTATTGGTCGCCGTACAAGGATGAAAATGGCAGGGATATAATCTGGAAAAATTATTACAGCAAGCGTTTTATGTCTTCTTATGACAGTGCCGTGTATTCGCTTAAAAATTGGGATGATTTGTACGGCAGGACGCTGCGGTTTAAAAATGAACTTTTTAAATCGTCGCTTGACCCCGTAGTGCTCGACGCCGTTTCCTCGACTTTGTCGGTGCTCAAATCCCCCACGGTATGGCGGCTTGAAAACGGTGAGTTTTACGGTTGGGAAGGCGTGCATGAGCTTGAGGGATCGTGCGAGGGAAGCTGTCAGCATGTGTGGAATTATGCTTACGCGTTGTGCTTTCTTTTTCCCGAGCTTGAGCGTTCGATGCGAAATTTGGAGCTTGAGTATGCGCTTGACAGCCACGGCGGGACTGATTTCCGTATAAAACTTCCGCTTGGCAGACCGAAAGATTTTTACCGTTCCTGCGTTGACGGGCATATGGGTACCGTTATAAAAATATACCGTGAGTGGAAAATCTCAGGCGACGACTCGTGGCTTTCAAAAAATTGGGAAAAGATTAAAAGCATGATCGCTTTTGCGTGGAGCGAGGACAATATAGACGCGTGGGACAGAAACCGGGACGGTGTGCTTGAGGGCAGACAGCATCATACGCTTGATATGGAGCTTTTCGGTCCGTCGTCCTGGCTTGAGGGATTTTACCTCGGGGCACTGAAAGCGGGCGCGATTATGGCGTCATATCTCGGTGATACCGCCGCATATGAAGAATATACCGGAATATTTGAAAAGGGACGCGCGTGGTGCCGTGACAATCTTTTCAACGGAAAGTATTTCATACATAAGATAGACCTTTGGGACAAATCGCTTGTCGATAAGTTCGGTTGTTCGGACGCGTATTGGAACAGCGAAACGGGAGAGATAAAATACCAGATAGCGCAGGGATGCGAGATAGACCAGCTTTGCGGTCAGTGGCACTCAAACATCTGCGGACTCGGGCGTATCTTTGACAAGGACCAGACCGATATCGCGCTCGAAAGCCTGTATAAAAACAATTATAAAACCTCAATGCGCGAGTTTGTGAACCCGTGGAGGATTTTTGCGCTGAATGACGAGTCTGCGACTGTCATCTGCGATTATCCGGAGGGTGTGAAAAAACCCGCTATTCCGGTGCCTTATTGCGAAGAAAGCATGAACGGTTTTGAGTATCAGCTTGCCGGTCTTATGATAAGCGAGGGAAAAATAACCGAGGGGCTTGACCTCGTGCGCGCGGTGCGGAACAGATATAACGGGGAAAACCGCAACCCTTTCAATGAATTTGAATGCGGAAGCAACTACGCGCGCTCAATGGCAAGCTTTGCGCTGATTCCGATATTTTCCGGATTTTATTTCGATCTGCCGAATAAGACGATAGGTTTTGCGCCTGTTGTGAAATCCGATTTCCGCTGTATCTGGAGTATCGGAACAGGATGGGGAAATGTTTTGATTTCCGATGAGAATGTTTCTGTCAACCTTATGTCCGGAAGTCTCAGACTTCACACTTTGAAGTTGCCGTTTGTCTCAAATGTTAAGGAATTTCGTATTGACGGTAAAAACGTGGATTTTGAGTTAAATGACGGAGATATCAGATTTGCCGAGACAAATATTTCGGATAAAATTGAAGTTATAATGTAAACTTTGAATTTAATATGCCGAAAACAAAACGGCTGCCTTGATACCTGTAAGTGTCGGGCAGTCGTTTTTTGATTAATATATGACGGGGTAAACCAATTGAGTTATATAAATCTTACTTTTAAACGGGTTTTTACATAAAATTTATTATTTTATATTTTTTTCAAAAATATTGTCGGAATTTGACATAAATTTGGTAAAAATAATTGACTTTTAAATTATTCTGTGTTATAATTGCGTTAAAGATTTTTAACATATTTATAAGTGTATCTAAAAAGAATAAGTGTATATTCTTAAGATTTGAAAAAAATAACTATAAAGAGAGTTATGTACATAGATTTTGAAAGTGGGGAAATCAATGTATCGGGAAGAGAGGGATAAAATGCGAACAAAGAAAGCGGGAATAAAACTTTGCATTGTAATGCTTCTGGCGGTAACGCTGACTGCGCTGAGTTCATGCACATATGTATATAACGTAACATACGAGTACGGATATGACGACAAAGGCGAGTCGGTTACCGTGACCGATAAGGAGAGTCTGGAAGAACCGATAGCTCCCGAGCGGCTGGGATACAATTTTGAGGGATGGTATAACGGAGAGGAAAAATGGGAGTTCGGAACCCCGATAGACAGGGATATCGTACTGACAGCCCGCTGGAGTCCGAAGGAGTATACCGCAAGGTTTAACCTGAACGGAGGTGAGAGTGAAGTTGAGAGCATGACAGTGAAATATGACGAGAGGTATACGCTTCCGCAGGCGAAAAAAGAAGGGTGGTACTTCGCCGGATGGCATTTGTACGGGAGAAAACATCCCGATACCGGAATATGGAATTATCTTGATGATATGGGATTTATAGCTGAATGGTCGCCGGTACCTTTAGGGACGGCCGTGTATTTCGGCAGATATGAGCAGGACAATGACACGGAGAACGGAGCGGAGGCGATAAAGTGGATGGTTATAGACAAAAAAGAAGGACAGTATCTGATGTTGGCTGACGAGATACTGGACGCTAAGTGGTTTGACAGCGAGGACACGGCGAGGCTGTGGAGAGACTGTGACCTTCGCGCGTGGCTTGGCGGAGAGTTTTATGAGACTGCCTTTAACGAAAGCGAAAAAGAGAAGATAGTGGAGACATACCTTGAGGACACAGAGACATATGATAGGGTTTTCCTGCTTAACACTAATGAACATAATATTCTAATTTATGGTTCGATGAATCAGCGCGAAGGCTCGGCATATGCGAAAGCTAACGGACTTGTCAGTGATCAAGGTATTCCCGCCATATATGCTGATTGGTGGCTCAGACGTACCGATAATGATCCGGAAAGATTCAGAGTGGATCGGGCGCCGGCGGCAAGTGGAGGAGGCCCAAGTGGATATGCTTCGAGTGGATGCGGAAGATATCTATATGGTGTACGTCCCGCGATATGGGTGACGGAAGAAGTGGTGCTGCCGTATATAAGTGAGTAGCTATTTGTATATTATATACAAAAACACGATAAGTATTTTGTTCAGCCATACGAAAATAAAAATATTTGAAAAAAGTTGTAATATTTTGCGGGTTTTTTTGAATATAAAGGTGAAGGGCCTTTTTAAAATAAAAAACAGGGAGTGGTGCCTATGATTGCCATGGGATAAAACAACGGGAAAGCGAAAGCATAAAAATTTGAAAAAAAATTAAAGAAATTAAAAAAAGGAGAAAAATCATGAAAAAGAAAACAATAATAACTGTCGTGTGTATGGCAATGGTAATTTGTATGATATCGTCAGTAGTAATAACAACATCAGCGGCGCCGGTCACGGGTAAGTTTTACAACTTAGACACTCAGTATACTGCGATAACCCGTGTGTATTGTTACAGTGAAGCCAATTTCACGGGAAACTATTATGGTGAAAATTCTGCCAGCAACAACGCTTTGATATTCGGAGGCTGTAGGGGCGGTGATATTGATGAATTTAACACTACTCTGTATATGAGGCTTACAGACGCTGTTAATGTTAGAATAATAAAAAATAAGACCTCATCTACACAGAATAACAGAATATTGGAAGATACGATAGAGCGCCCATCCAATGATATAATTCCAACCGCAAACGGGTATGTAGAGCAAACATGCAGGAGTAAAACGAGCAGTAGTGATAAATGGGAAGAGAACTATCTCTACAGATGGGTCGGCGCTCAGGCAGGTTGGGTTGAAACCTGAAATTAAAT
>CASEEB010000123.1 GCA_949286815.1 uncultured Eubacteriales bacterium
CCGCGGACGCCGCAATGACCGAGTAAATTGCGACAGAGACATAAATACCCGTTTTCGTATTGACAACAGATAAAAAATATGGTAAAATATTTCTTAAATATAAAAGACAGGTAATTTACCGTAAACAAGATTAAATAAGGATTTTTACAAACAACTTGCCAAAAATCATACCGGCAATATGAAAGGATAAATATATGCATTGGTCAGAAGAAATAGCGCAAAGAATAATCGAACGCAATCCGAATAAGGAAGAATATATCTGCGCCGCCGGCATCAGCCCGTCAGGCTCGGTTCATATAGGCAATTTCAGAGATATCGCCACCAGCCTTTTCGTCGCAAAGGCGCTGAGGAAAATGGGCAAAAAAGCAAAACTGCTTTTTTCATGGGATGAGTTTGACCGGATGAGAAAAGTCCCGGCTAATGTCGCCGCGCTGCCCGGAAGCGAGGATATGGAAAAATGCATCGGAAAACCGTATGTTGACGTGCGGAATCCCTTTTCGGACGACGCTCCGAATTACGCTTCACACTTTGAACGCGAATTTGAAAAGTCTATAAAAGAATTCGGAATCGACATGGAATACAGATATCAGGCGGAAATGTACCGTTCGGGCAAGTATGTAAGTCATATACTCACGGCCCTGAAAAAACGGGGGGAGATATTTGACATTCTCGATTCTTTCCGCACACAGAACGCCGAAGAGGGGGAGAGAGAAGCATATTATCCTGTAAGCATATACTGTCCCGTCTGCGGTAGAGATACCACCAAGATCCGTTCGCTGTCGGACGACTGTACCACCGCCGAATACGGCTGTCAGTGCGGACACGAGGGAAGCTTTGATTTTACAAAGGATTTCAATTGCAAGCTGTCGTGGAAGGTGGACTGGCCCATGCGTTGGCTTTATGAGGGAGTGGATTTTGAGCCGGGCGGCAAGGACCACGCCTCTCCGACAGGCTCGTATCAGACCTCAAAGGTCATAGCAAAGCGTATTTTCGATTGCGAAGCGCCGATATTCCAGGGGTACGAATTTATCGGTATAAAGGGAGTTGCCGGCAAAATGTCAGGGTCATCCGGTCTGAACATGACTCCGGAAACGCTGCTTAAGCTTTATCAGCCTGAGATTATTCTCTGGCTGTACTCAAAGACAGACCCGACAAAGGCGTTTGACTTCTGCTTTGACGACGGAATACTGAGACAGTATTTTGAGTTTGACAAAATGTATAATGAATATATTTCGGGACAGGCAAACGAGTACAATGCGGCTATAATGTACAACTGTGTTATAGAGGGCAGAAAACTTGACACGGTGCCCATGAGTCTTCTGGTACAGCTCGGTAGCGTTGTCGATTTCAATGTTCCGATGCTTGAAACGGTATTTGAAAAGATAGGAACGCCCTATAAATACAGCCAGTTTGAGGACAGGCTTGGCAGAGCGAAATTCTGGCTTGAGCAGTGTGCGCCCGAACAGGTAAACAGACTGCGTAAGGGCAGAAATTTTGAGGTTTACAATTCGCTTGATGAAAATGAAAAAAGAGAAATTGAGCTTCTTTGCGCATATATTAAAAAAGGAGGATATACTCTCGACGAGCTCAATTCCGAACTTTACGCGATTCCGAAATCGGTGCTTGTCGATACAGCCGACCAGAAAGCGTTGAAGCAGGCTCAGGGACAGTTTTTTAAAACCGTATATAAGCTTTTGATAGATAAGGAACAGGGACCGAGGCTATATCTCTTTCTGTATGCCATCGAGCCGTCAAGGTATATTCATCTGCTTGATTTTTCATACCCCGCTACAGAGGAAGAGTTAGCTCCGGAGCAGGAAGAGGTTGCGGAAATCAAGGAAGAAAAAGTTTACGGCGACCCTGACCCTGTTTTGCCTGTAAATGAGAATAAAGTAACTATAGATGATTTCCGTAAAATAGATATGCGGGTATGCAAAGTGCTTAAGTGTCAGGAGATCAGAAAATCACATTCATGCTATAAGATTACGCTCTTTGACGGTATAGGCGAAAGGGTCATTGTTTCAAGCATTAAGCACGACTACACCCCGGAGGAGCTTATAGGAAAGAAAATTATAGTTATAGCTAATCTTGAGCCCGCGCGGATCACGGGGGTTACAAGTAACGGAATGCTCATAGCCGCCACCAACAACGCCTGCGGGTGTAAGGTTATTTTCGTTGACGATTCGGTTCCGGAGGGAACCATGATACACTGATTCCCTGTACGGTTTTTAAAAATCGGTCTCCGGTTTTTTGATAATACAAATAAAAAAACAACAGGAAAGGAACTTTATGATGAAAACCAGAAAATTGATTTGCGGTCTTGTATGCGCGTTTATGCTGATTTCGTTTTCCGCGACAGCGGCATTTGCGCTTCCGGGTGAGGTGACGGGAGAAGCCGACCGGACAACAAGGGAAATTACCCTGAGCGACGGCACAAAAACCGGCGTTACCGAAACCAGGATAATATTGCCCACGGGCACGGTCTACAACACCGCGGGATACGACAAGGAAGCTTATTTTGTCGAGTTTGACCTTGCCAATACAAATTTGTCCGTAGAGGCAATAAACAACGGCGAGCACCTTGTCGATGTGTCGACCGTTAAATCGGCAGTGGAAAATTATAACTCCACCCATCAGGGTCAGACTGTGCTTGCCGCTATGAACGGCGACCTTTGGATGACCGCGGTTCACAGCAACGAGGGAATAACCAAAAGTCTGCTCAGAGTCTCCAGAGGAGTAATGATTTCAGACGGAGAAATATGGGCAAGCCAGGAAATAGGAATGGAAAACGCGGAGGCGACAAACGCGGAAAAAGGCACAACCGCGGCGCCGAAAGCCGCTTTCGGCGTAACTTCGCAGAATCAGCCTTTGGTAGGCGTACCGAAAATTTCCATAAGCGTTAAAAATGACACAAGCGGTGAAAGCTTTACGGCGGACGGTATAAATCGACTTCCCGCCGACGATTCGGTTATTGTTTACAATTACAGATGCTTTACCACAAACTACGCTTTGAATGACTCATACGAGATAGAAATAGAATCCGATAACACCGCGTTTACAATCGACGGAAAGGTTGAGGG
>CASEEB010000124.1 GCA_949286815.1 uncultured Eubacteriales bacterium
ACGATGAACATTCCCGCGAGCAGAATTACCATAAGCACAAAAGAAAGCGCCGCCGCCATGTGCAGATTATTCGCAAGGAACTGCGTCTCTATCGCGTCTCCGATAAGGTAAAACTTTCCTCCGCCAAGCTTCTGGGAGATATAAAATGTCGATATCGACGGGACAAAAACCATAGTTATTCCCGATATGACGCCGGGGATACTGTGCGGGATTATGACCCTGCGAAGCACTCCGAAGCCGTTGCAGCCAAGGTCGCTTGCCGCTTCTATAAGCCTGTGATCAAGCTTTGTCATGACCGAATATATCGGCATTATCATATACGGCAGAAAATCATACACCATACCTATTACAACTGCGCTCTCGGTGCCTATGATATGAATGGTGTCAAAGCCGAGTTTTCCGAGAAAGCTGTTGATAATGCCCGTGTCCTGTAAAATTACCATCCATGCGTACGTCCGTATCAGAAAGTTCATCCACATGGGGAGCATGATAAGCATTATGAGAATTTTCTGCTTTTTCGGCGACGCCTTCGATATAAAATACGCGGCGGGGTAGCCTATAAGCAGACAGATAAATGTGGCGATGAGCGCGAGCTTTACCGAACGCCAGAAAATAAGCAGGTAGTTTTCGCTGAAGAAAGCCTTTATATTTTCAAGAGTGAAGTTGAAATCGCGGTCGGTAAACGCGTAGTATACGACAAATATCAGCGGTATGATTATAAACAGCACGGACCAGACTATATGCGGCGCCGCGGCAAATTTCTGAAGAAGAGACTTGTTGCCCGAGTGCAGAGCCTTCTCCTCTGCTTTCAGTTTTTTTTGAGCGTTCATTACAGATCCTCCTCGTCAATAACGTCCGAGAGGTGTTCAAGCTCGTCCGAATAGGAGGAATAGTCTCCGAACATACCCGAAAATTCGGATTTCTTCATTACATGTATCGCGTCGGGTTCGATGTACAGACCGATACGAGAGCCGGGAGCCACATAGTCGGTTGTCTGTATCATCCACAAAAAGCCGCCTATGTCTATTATGATCTCATAATGAACCCCTTTAAATGTGACCGAGCTTACCACTCCCGAAAGCATTCCTTTTTCGACCGGCACCACATCCACGTCCTCAGGCCGGACGACAATGTCCACTTTCTCCCCGTTTTCAAATCCCGTGTCGAGGCAGTCAAAAATATGCCCGGAAAATTTCGCCTTGTAATCCGAGAGCATTATTCCGTCAACAATGTTGGATTCGCCTATAAAGTCCGCGACAAAAGCGTTTATGGGTTCGTTGTATATGTCTGTGGGAGTGCCTATCTGCTGTATGCGTCCGTTTGCCATGACCACGACCGTGTCCGACATGGACAGCGCCTCTTCCTGGTCGTGAGTCACATATATAAAAGTGATGCCTGTCTTTTTCTGAATGTTTTTCAGCTCTGTCTGCATGTCCTTGCGCAGCTTGAGGTCGAGCGCGCCGAGCGGTTCGTCGAGCAGGAGCACCTCAGGCTGATTTATCAGCGCGCGCGCAATCGCCACACGCTGCTGCTGACCTCCCGAAAGAGTGGAAATATGCCTTTTTTCAAAATTCTTTAAGTTGACAAGACTCAGCATCTGAGTGACCTTTTCGGTTATTTCCTTTTCGGGTCTTTTCTTTACGCGAAGTCCGAAAGCGATATTGTCATATACATTGAGATGCGGAAACAGTGCGTATCTTTGAAACACGGTGTTTACCGGACGTTTGTACGGCGGTACCTCCACCACGCTTTTTCCGTCGAACAAAACATCTCCGGAATCCGGCGATTCAAAACCTCCGATTATCCGAAGTGTGGTGGTTTTGCCGCAGCCTGACGGCCCGAGAAGCGTGACGAATTCTTTGTCATGAATTTCAAGGTCGATATTGTCAAGAACAGTCTCTCCGTCAAACGATTTTGAAACCTTTTCCAGTCTGATGATGACATCCTTTTCCATTACACATAAAAACTCCTTTAAAATTATAACTAAATTAAGATGCCCCGTCTCAAAAGAAGGCGGGCGCCACTTGATTTTTTCAGTGGGGAGATACAATCTCCCCACTGAAAACGTTGAATGACGGGGCTTCGACCCTTATTGAATAATTCCGAAATTTTTAATGCATGTTCAGATGAGATATTCGGTTTCTCTCCGAAAGGTGTCCGGAGTCGGAAAACATATCATTTTCTGCCGTGTGCAAAAAGCCGCAAAAACAAGGATTCGGACCTTGTCTGAATTAATGCGGCAAAATATAACTTAAACTAAGATGTCTTGCCACTTGATTTTTTTCAGTGACAGATACAATCTCCCGCTGAAAACGTTGAATGACGGGGGCTTAGCCCCTTATTGAACAGCATACATTGTAGCATAAAAGTGACATGATTTCAATAGTTTTTTTGGATTTCTCAGATTTTTGTGAAATATTCCAATAAAATACGCTCAGATGCAAATTTTTGTGATTATTTTACAAAATACTTGAATTTTCTTCGATTTTCTCCTTTATTCTCCGGATTGCTTTGACTGACAGAATCGGGCAGATGGCCAAACCCCCGTGGTATTTTGTAAAATCTCACAGTGTTTTGGCATAATTGATTTTATATGGTTTTCTGAAACTGACGGAAAGAGTATTTTTTGGATTTCAGCGCACCATTTCGGAAATTTTTTTGCAGAGAATATCTACATCTTTTTCGGTATTGTTAAATCCGAAGCTTACTCGTACCGCGCCGTTGAAATCCTCCTCGGCGGTTCCGAGCGTGCGGTGCCCCAGCGCCGAACAATGATATCCTGTTCTGACACATATGCCGTCCTCCGAGAGCAGTGAACCCACTTCATCGGAGGTATAACCTTTCACGTTGAACAGAAAAACCGGTCCGGAGTATGCGGGGGCGTATATTTTTACTTCGGGTATGCGGCATAGATAGTCAAATGTTCTGTCCCAGAGCTGTTTTTCATGCATGGCGATATTTTCCGTTCCGTATTCGCTGAGAAATCTTATCCCCTCGCAAAGCCCGGCGATTGCGGGTGTGTTGACGGTGCCGGCTTCAAATCTTTCGGGAGCCTCATCGTTCATTGTATATTCAAGAGAATTTACTCCGTTGCCGCCCTCCATCAGAGTTTTGGGTGTCTCGGTATTCTCTCCGAGTATCATGATTCCGCAACCCTGTGGGCCGTAGAGTCCTTTGTGAGCGGGCATGCACAGGATATCGATATTCATTTTTTTCATATCGATAACAGTATGACCGGCCGACTGAGCCGCGTCGACAATAAAGATTATCCCTCTGTCACGGCAGTATCGGCCGATTTCTTCTATCGGTAAGGTGTACGAGCATATATTTGACGAGTGCGAACATATGAGCATTTTTGTGTCTTTTCTCACTCTTTTGTCGATGTCGGAAAGTATTCTGTCCGTACTGTTGTCTGTGTCCGAATACGCCTCAAATACTTCCGCTTCGACAACTCCCGCGCTTTTGAGCGCGTATACCGGCCGCAGGGTGGAGTTGTGGTCCATGTTTCCTATCAGTATATGGGAATTCGGCTTTGCCAAGCCTTTGATTGCCATATTGAGCGCGTATGTGGTGTTCAGCGTAAAACAGACATTTTCAGGCTGCGAGCCGAACATGTCGCCAAGCAGAGTGCGGCATTCGTAAACTTTTTCCGCGGATTCCATCGCGACGGGATGCGCTCCGCGGCCGGGATTTCCGCAGTATTGGGTCATGCAGCGATATGTCTCTCTGCATACACTTGGCGGTTTCGGAAATGTGGTGGCGGCATTGTCGAGATATATTATTTTTTGTTTCATGTCGTTTTGTCCTCCGATGATTGAGGTATGGGAATATTAACAGTTGTCGGTTCGGATATTTTTCGGAGCTTTACATCCGATACTTCTTTAATCTATATACTGTTTTACTTTGATGTTTGCGTTTTCAAGCACAACTCTCACATTTCTCGCCTGAGCGCATGAATAGTTCACTCCGTATACACAGCCCCTGCCGCCCTGAGAGTTGACCTTTTTCACGCTTGAAGGTATGGCGGCTACGGCAAGGGTTTTCTGAGCCTTCATGGCATTTGTCATTGAGCCGGTAATGGCGGTGCAGACCCCGCCCGACCGGTCAGAATCGAATTTATCCGGCATTTTTGTGACCGACCTTTCTTTATTTGATTAACATTCGGTAATTGTAAGCACGCAGGCTTTTGAAGTAAAATCACACGGCGCGGACTTTGCCTCGGCCGTAACCGATATATTGCCTTTGACCGAGCGGATTTTACCCCGTTAACATTATATGCCACAGATTTTTTTGTGACAAAGCGTAATGTTTTGCGACACCGTAACAAATAAGTATATTATTTGGACTCAGATGTAAAATTTAATAAAAGCACTTGATTTTTCTGTATACTTAAGTTATAATATTCATAATAATATTTTGTCGACAGTGAGGAAAGTATATATGGAAAGAGTATCGAAAGAAAATTACTACCTTGATATAGCCCAGACGGTCGCGGAGAGAAGCACATGCATGAGACGTCATTTCGGAGCAATAATAGTAAAGGACGACGTCATAGTATCGACAGGATATAACGGAGCTCCGAGAGGACGTAAAAACTGTAACGAGATCGCGTACTGTATTCGTGATAAGCTGAACATACCGAGAGGCGAGAGGTACGAGCTCTGCCGTTCGGTTCACGCCGAGGCAAACGCCATAATCGCGGCTCCGAGAGACAGGATGCTCGGGGCGGTGCTGTACATGGTTTGTATAAACCCGAAGGACGGCAGTATTTATCCCGGAACTTCTTCGTGTATGATGTGCAAAAGACAGGTAATCAACGCCGGAATAGAGAAAGTTGTCATAAGGGATACAAAGGATGAATACCGCGTAATCAACACGTCGGAATGGATTGAGAACGACGATTCGCTTTCGGGTGTGTTCGGATATTGAAAAGGAAAGGAAAAGTTTAATGAGATTTTTTAAAGTGTTTATATGTATTTTGGTATCGGTAACCTTTGTTCTGTCGGCGGGGTCATGCGCTTCGGACGAGCCCGGAACCGTTTTTGTCGACGGCGCGTACCAGAACACGTCTACCGGCATAAGATATGTCGCGTGCCCCATGTGCTATCAGGCGATTGAGAGGGGAGAGGCATACTCTGAGGTCGATGTCGGAAGGGGAAACATATATACGCTTTATGAGATAGTCGGACTTTCCCCCGAGTCATGGCTTGTCAGTGAGGACGGAACTGTCTTTCGCAGTGAGGATACGTCGCTTAAGGAACTTTCTCTGCTTACCGTGACAAGCATTGTCCTGTCGCATGACTCATCCTCCTCGGTTGTTTTCAATACAATCAGTGACGCCGGAATAATAACGGAAATACTCGGAGAATACCTTGACTCGGAGGCGGTGGAATATCAGGCGGGAGCGTATGAGAAAAAGGTGAATGTTCAGATGATTTCAAACGAACTTCCGGGGATATATTATACCGTTTCGTATCTTGAATATGCCGAGGATATAATTACCTACGATCCTGTGGAACGCATGGATGTCACCCGGTCTCAGAGCGATTTATATGAAAAAGAGCTTGAAATCGATAAAAATCTTGAGTCAAGACTTGAAGCCGGAGAATTTGACACCTACGGAAAAGACAGCGCGAGTATTGATAAATTTATTTTCAATCAGACCTACACGGAGGATGATGAGGGAATGTATTTTGAAAAGGACGGGGAATATGTGCTCGCGGAGGATGAGACCGAAATTCCCCCGTCCTCACAGAGATATTCGCTTGAATCTTACAGCGTGGAATGGAGCGTAAAGTACAACCTTGGCAAGTATTTTTATTATAATAATGCCGACGGCAGATTTGTTCCCGCCGGAGAATATCTGCATTCTGTATCGTGACAGTGCGAAAGGATGATTTAAAATGGATGACATAGAATTTGAAAGAGAGAAAACCGGAAACAAAAAAAGAATATATCCGGAAATAATGTGCGATGAGCACATACCGGGGGTGGCGGTACTTGATAAATTATGTTTTTCGTCTCCTTGGAGTGAGGAGAGTCTGAAGCTGTTGACAAAAGACGGAATAGGCGTCGGAATGGTCTGCGTAAGCGGAGGGGAAATATGCGCTTACGGCGGTATGCTTTGCGCGGTAGACGAGGGTCAGATAACGAATATCGCCACTCATCCCGATATGCGCAGACGCGGATATGGCAGGGCGGTGGTGCAGTCGCTGAAAAAATATGCCTTGGATAACGGAATCAATTCGGTTTCTCTTGAAGTAAGGGAGTCAAACTTCGCCGCGATTTCGCTTTATGAATCGCTTGGTTTCAAAACAGTGGGCAAACGCAGGGATTTTTACACAAAGCCTACCGAGGCGGGGCTTGTCATGGTGTGCAAACTGAGATGATTTTTCTGTATTATCCGGAGGTTGAATAAATAAAATGTATATTCTCGGCATTGAAAGCTCATGCGACGAAACATCCGCGTCTGTAGTGGAGTGCTCTGACGGCTTTTTTGAAATAAAATCAAATATAATAGCTTCCCAGATAGAGACTCACAGGCTTTACGGAGGGGTCGTCCCGGAGATCGCGAGCCGGGCGCACACCGAGGTTATATCCAAAATAACGTATGAGGCGCTTGAGACGGCGTCCGTCGGCCTGAAAGATATCGGATGCGTGGCGGTAACGACGCATCCCGGTCTTATCGGCGCGTTGCTCGTAGGGGTAAACTTCGCAAAATCGCTTGCGTTCGCAAACGGCATCCCGTGTGTATCGGTGAATCATATTCACGGTCATGT
>CASEEB010000125.1 GCA_949286815.1 uncultured Eubacteriales bacterium
CGGCATAGTCTGACCCGCGTCTGCCCAGACGCAAAGCCGAGGCAAACTCCTTATGAGCTCTCTTCCATCTTTCAAACGTATTTTCGGAAATGCCGGACCTTTGCGCAATTTCCCTGTCCTCAAGTCCGTCCTGCGCAAGACGCCTCAGATATTCCTCACCATATCGCTCCATCCATTTTTCATACTTGTCTGTTTTCATCTTCGACCGAATAAACCGGATTGTTTTCCTGTGCTTTTACGGCTGATACGATATAGCCGCTCCCGTCTGATCTTATATCAATTTTATTATTCGGATTTTCAAGCAGAGCTTTGAGGTCGCCTTTATCAATAATCACCTTCTCCTCTCTTGATATCAACATATAAACCAAAGCTTCAAGCAGCTTTATGATTTCATTCTGCCCGTCCAGAGTCTGCCGGAGATTCTTTATCTGTCGGCTCTGACTTCGGAATTTCTCACCGTTAAAATCAGCCTGACTCACTTCTGTATTTCCTTTCATAATAATCATCCATTATTTTTTTGAACTGACATTCCTTCCATTTTTCCGGATGACCGCAATATCCGTATAAAAGCTCGCGCCTTGCCAATTTGTCGGGAAAACTGAATCTTGCGCATTCACACAGCGTTTCGTTAGATTTTCTGGTTTCCTTAAGATATGGACAGTATCCCGTAAAAGCCATGATTATTCTCCTTCCTTTTTATCTCCTGTCTGACATTTCAGTTAAGTTTTCTTTATCCTGTTTTGACAATCATTGAATAAATCGACTTAACTGACTGAATTATAGCACAAATGTTCTATTATGTCAACCCACAGACTAAACATTTTTAATTTTATGAAATTACAATAACGGCAAATACCAATCAATATGTCAAAACCAAAGAGATTTTGCGGGTCATATTTTATGGTTATCAAAAGAAACGTTTTTAAAGTCGCAGAAAATAAGAGAAAATATTACCTCTCACTGTCATAAAACAAGACAAAAAACACATCTCTCTTTATACATTCCCGTATGATTTTTGTGACTAAAACAAAAAAACCAAGGTCAATCAAACAAATGACCTTGGTTTTAATTTGCACAGGGCGTTCATAATTTGTCAGCGCTATGAACCCCTTTTAAATCGCCGATAAATGACAGAATATCAGCCGAGTATTCTTATAGGTATAAACAAGGATGTGGGACGGCCGTCAACCGAAATCTCAAGTACAACTTCATTGACCGCCTCTGTTTTTTCGCCCGCGGTAATTCTGAACTCCGTTGTCGCCTCGCATTCATCCACATTGTAGACCCAAGTCGGATGCGTGTGAAGCGAATGTCTGCTCTCGGCGGAAAAGCCCTCCGGGCAGTACCACTTCAGTGAAAAACGTTTCTGTTCGGGAAATCTCGATTGCCTGAGCGATATTTTCCCGCATACGGTTTCCATAGGCGCGATTTTAGGCTCGCTTTCAAATTCGACCACAGCCTCGCACAAAATATTTGAATACCTCAAAGACCAACCCGAATGCTTCAGCAGAGAATCCGCGATGTCCGAGCCTTTGTACGCATCGGGATCAAAGGCGCCGAAATCTGTCTGTCCCTCGCAGATGACGGCAGGATATCTGCTCGCCTGTGCCATAAGAGGAATATAAAGCGTTGTCGGAAGCAGATTCATAACCGTGTCTGTAAGCTGTGTGCAGGTCGCGGGGTAGCCGCCGTGACCTTTAAGCAGGCACGCGGTAACTATCTGATCGCCCAGATGCTTCTTCCAATCCTCAGGTATGCCGGCGCTTCCGTATATGATACCCATGAGCGCTCCGGCGGTAGCGCCCGTGCAGTCGGTATCATCGCCGCAGTTTATCGCGGTTATGAGAGTCTTTTTGAAATCACCCTCTCCCCACAAAAGCCCGATAACCGTAAACGCGATATTCGCGGGAGCCTGGAACCAACCGAGGTCGGCGCTGTCCTTCACCACCAGTTCCCGCACATCCTTCCAGTCGCTTCCCTTTTCATATTCCTCCATCACAAGACTGACACTTCTGTACACGCGGCTGTCCGACGGAATCTTGGTAAGAGCAAGAGACAGCAAAGCTTTCATATCGTGTACTACGTAAGCCATACTTTCAAGTGCCGCCGTAAAAAGCGCCGCCACGGTTCCCTCGCCGTGACCGTGGTCAACACAGGCGTCATAATAAGCGTATTTCATCGCCTTATCGGGCTGTCCGGGAAAAAGCGACGCCCATATCTCACTGCGTATCCAAGCGCCGTTTGAATGTTTCCAACGCAGATTGTCCATCTCGCCCGACATCGGAGGGAAAAATCCCGCTTTCATATTGCTCTTTCCGATTCCGTATTCGTTCCAATTTGGACCTATGTACGTTATCCAATACTCTCCGAGAACCTTTTCGTCTACTCCGAGAGGTCCCTGCTCCTCCATCGCCTTGAGCCAGATCAGCTGCAAATCAAGATCGTCATTCGGAAGCACCACGCCCTCCGCGGTGGAAAACCCTTTGATATCGTTGATCTTTTGCTGACCTTCGTACGGAGTACCCATAGTGCCTCCGATGTTTTTGCCTATCCAACATGCATAAATACGGTCCCTAAGTTCTTCACGGTTAAATCTGAACATAACTTGTAACCTCTCTTTTCAATTCAAATCTCAGATAAAAGCATTTGCCACGCCGGATTAAATCGCGTGACAGCGCTTTAGTATGCGCGCGGGAATATATCTGTTTTTCCGCCTCATCCGGATTTGTGTTGTATATATTGTATCATGCATGAAAGAATTTGTCAATCATTTATCGAAACAATGTATAAAATCATAAACATATTCGTCTATGCATATAATTGAATATTCCGATCCTCTCAGCTTATCGGCAAATTTTTCAATGCTCTTTTCCTCGAATTCGATCATGCCGTAATATCTCACAAGTTTTCCTTCTTCGTCACAGATTTTCAAAGCATTACTCTCGTTGTCCCATTTTTCAACATTGAAAGTCAGATTTGGATTTTTCATACTAACATCTCCTGAATTAAATTTTGCATGTCATCCGCGCCTTTAACATTACACAATATATCTACCGGACAGCTTTGCGTCAAGTATAACATTATTTGCACGTTTGCTTCATGCTGTATTATTATATCACACAGTCAAAGCCGAAATTTATTAAGAAATTTGACGAAAATCCGTTTTTAATATCGTATTTGAATTAAAATTAAATATTTTTTTATCTGATGCTGATAAAATGACATAAAATTCATTAAATTCGAATAATTTAAACAGAAAATTCGGTAAAAAATTCGTAATACTTTAAATATTATCAATTTTATTATTACGTCTATGTTATTAATATAATATGAATAAAATGTGTGCAAAGCAATTTTAAATGTCTTTGTGTCTATTTTTCTTAAAGTTTTATGCAAAAACTTTTGCATATTATGAATATATTCATTTTTTGACGCGGAAATTTGATGATTTTGGCAATTACATTGTAATTTTAAGGTTAATAAAATTATATTCCGTGTGAAAATAAAATCATGTTGTTTTTTTATAATAAATTTTAAATATTTATTGCGTGATATATGAATAAAAGCCCATGGCAATTTATGACGTCGCAGACAAAAATCTTTAATTAAGAAATTAATTCCGCAAACACATAAAAAAAGGGGCTGTCTCAAATTGATTTTTCAGGAAATTCCTTTTTAACAGTTCAAAAAAACACTTGCATACCGCTATGAGTAAGCAAGTGTTTTTGTATAGGTTGCCGTTCGAATGGAAACAATCCCCAAACTCGAGACAGCGCCTTTGAAAATTAAACATTTTAGTGAAACCATATCAAATATATACATCGGTCATTGCCGAAAGAATAACGAAATTAAATTCGTATTTTCCGGCAATTATATAAGCGTATATATCAGTCTGCGGTTTCGGCTTCGTCCTCACTTTTCGGGAGCTCGGTTACAGTGTTGTTTTTAAGCAGATAATCTTTCATTTCCTCCTCCAGACACGCGGTAATTATCTGCTCGCTGAAATTCTTATCAATGTAGTCCTTCATATTTTCAAGATTTGATTCATCATACCCCACGCTTAAAAGAAAATCCGGAGACTGAGCAAGGTTATATGCCGCGTTTTCGGTTAACACACGGTCATAGTCATCATCCGAAAACATTATATTCTCACGCTGTATTATCGCGTAAAGAACCAAGTCTTCCCGAACAAACTGTCTTGCCTGATTTCTGACGTCGGCATATGTTGTATCAAACGCCGCGTATAGCTCGTCATCATTCTCATATTCAATCCCGCGCAGCAAAGCCAACGCTTCATATTGTATTCTTAGATCCGCATAATAATAGTTGACCTCGCTTTCGGGCAGCTTTTTAAACTCGCTTTCATCGGCTACCCTTGAAAGCAGGGTGTTCATTGCCACCATACGATACAGCGACTCTCTGTACACTTCACGGTAATACTCGCGGAAATCCTCGGCGGAGGTACATTCCCCGTCAGAGACAACGGATGCCACCTCATCGGTTATTTCCTCAACTCCGTACTGTTTCTCTATACTATTGATAGCGCTGTCAAGCTCTTCGTCACTGACTTCGACATACTCGACCTCAACGTCAAGACCGGTATAAGCGGAGAGCGTTACATATTCCGAAAGATTCGCTTTCATATACTGAAATCTTTCCGATACGCCGCCGCCTCCGGAAGACGTGTTATTTTCCTGATTGTCAAGATCGGGAATATCCGCCGTTTCTTCATTCATCATCCGGTCTACCGTCATACACGAAGTCAGTGACAGGACAAGCACGACAAGTAAGACTGATATTGTTTTTTTCATATTAATCTCCCACATGCCGCCGCAGGCGGCGCAAACAGAATATAACTAAATCAAGATGTTATTCCACTTAATTTTTTCAGTGGAGAGATACAATCTCCCACTGAAAATATTGAATGGCGGGGCTTTGCCCCTTATTAAAAAAATTTTCGGTTTCATGAAATGAAACAAATTCGCATATCAAAATAATTCGTAGAAACGGAACAATTTTGCGAAGCGAAGCAATTTTGAAAAGCGAAACAAAAAGCGTTCGTTTTTCTCAAATTTTTATGCGTGAAATCATATACGCTTTGATGCCGAAAAAGTAAAACTTTCACGCCAAATCCTTTTCCCCGGTCAGGCTTTAACACGGTCAAATAAAATTTCGGTGTATCGAAAAAAAGGATTCCGGCCTTCCCCAGAGGAGACAGACAGGAAATCCTTTGTCCGGTTGTATTCGGTTTCGGCGCATCACGCTTTTTCTTTTATATTGAGAACCTTCTTACCGCCGTAGAAACCGCACACCTTGCATACGCAATGCGGCTTTATCATCTCATTGCAAGCGGGATTGGAGCATTTTACAACTCCGACGGGTGTAAGCTTGCTGTTG
>CASEEB010000126.1 GCA_949286815.1 uncultured Eubacteriales bacterium
TTTGAAAACAGCCAAACGCGGGAAAGTTACAATGCGCTTTCTTCAATGTTTAAAAGGGATTTCTAAAGATTTGCTTTTCGGCGCGTAGCGCCTTTTGCCCGCGGGGGCTCCCCGCCGGTCACACGCTCCCAACGTCGCGCGCTACCAACTGCGCCACCCCCCCGTTTTAATATTTTTCGTTTTTAGCTATGAATACAACATATAAAATATTCAAAACATAATAATGATTTTTACTAAAATAAAATTGTTAAAAAAACGGTAATTAAAATACTTCTACCATTATATCAAATAAGTTTTAGTTTGTCAATAGAAAAATTACAGTTGCCGCTTGTTACTTTTATTTTTGGGTCTTACATCATTTATTAAACACAAAAATAACAAATGCTTTCCGGGCGGAAAAGAGGTATTATATAATAAAATAGCAATTATTGTATAGAATATTTGCGGAGAACGGAAGAAAACTAATAACAGCCCGAGTCAAAACGGGTGATATTTTAAAGATTTGTCTTTCACAAGTCCGAAAGGAAAAGGTAAGCATAAATGATTATGGACAGAATTGCTTTAGTGCTGACTATAATCGGTGCTCTTAACTGGGGAAGCATTGGAATTTTCAAATTTGATATTGTAGCATGGATATGTGGAGGACAGACTGCTGTCCTCAGCCGTATCATATATACAATAGTTGCATTGGCGGGAATATGGTGTATTTCACTTCTTTTCCGTCCCCGTGAAAGCTACGATGTAATTGAGGAAAGCTAAAGCGTTTATTTAAGCAACGCCAATACTAAGCCTTGCAAAACAGATTCTTTTCATTAATAAAATAAAACTATTATGTTTGAGGTTAGTATAAATAAGCTGCCCCGGAGCTCTTTTGAGATTCGGGGTTTTCCTTTTTATTCTGAACGCCCGGTGTCCGCAGGAATTTTGCAGAGATAAATTCGGTATGAAAATAAAAAATTTCAAAAATTTTTTCTCCACTGTATAAAATAGGTTTTTAGGGCAGAAAATATGTGTGTAACCACAATCATCCGTAAAAAGAAAACGGATAAAAAGACATAAGCAAAAAAGGAGAATTTTAACATGTGGGAAAATTTTAAGGAAAAATGCAGGAATTTATCCAAGAAAAAGGGATTTGTAGTAACTGTAGTTTGTTTGCTTCTGGCGATGACCGTAGTGCTGTCGGTAAGCATTGCGACCAACAGAGCAAAGAAAAAGTACGCAGGCAACGATACGCTTCCTACTGACGGAAGTGTGACTGAACACTCAACCGAAGGTGATACACAAGGTCAGATAAACACTCCCGATTATAATGACACAGAGGCTGGACAGGTTGGCGGTGACGGCGAAGACGAATTTATGCTTGAACTGCCCGCGCAAGGCGTACTTGCAAAGGGACACGACTCTACCATTCAGGTCTGGTCCGAAACAATGGGCGATTACAGAGTTCACTTGGGTATTGATATAACAACGGCTGAAAACGCGCCCGTATATGCCGCTGCGGACGGCGTGGTTTCCAGAGTATGGGACGATGCTCTCATGGGCAGATGTGTTGCCATTTCACATGACGGAGACATTTTTACAATCTATAAGAATCTCTCCGAAAATCTTGCTTCCGGAATAACCACAGGCGCGGAAGTGAAGTGCGGTCAGCAGATCGGTAATGTCGGAGAGACCGCGATTGCCGAGCTTGCGGATGAACCTCACGTTCATTTTGAAATGACAGTAAACGGACTTGCTGTTGATCCTATTGATTATTTTGATAATGAAGCCAGAAATTCGCTTGATGTAGACAATTCCTATGAGTCAGGTCTTTCGGAGACTACAACTCAGAATTCCGAAGGGAAATAAAATTATTTTGGGATGACCTTAAAGGTCATCCTTTTTTGCGAAATTAATTATCCGTGGTATTCACGGTCATAATAAATAATTAATAAAATATTGTACTTATGCACTTGAAATAAGAGGTCAACTGTGTTATAATTCATAATGGAAAATAGTCACGCGCGGTTCGCATGTGACTATATATATTCCGTATTTTACTTTTTGAAAGATTAAAGTTTTATGAGAATAATACTTGCATCAAAATCCCCGAGACGCAGGGAACTGCTAAATAATTTAGGTATTGAATTTGATATAGAGGTGTCGGACGCAGATGAAAACTTCATCGGAGAATCTGCGGAAGACACGGTAATGGAAATCGCGGGTAGAAAAGGCAGAGCCGTAAGGGACAAGATTTTGTTCGAGGGTGAAAAATCGGAAAATGTATTTATAATCGCGTGTGATACTCTTGTTTACATTGACCGGGAATTCTTGGGAAAACCTAAAAACCGCCAGGACGCACGGCGTATGCTTTATTTGCTTTCCGGAAGAGAGCATAAAGTAGTCAGCGGTATTTATTTATATCATGCGGGTAGGGAAATATCGGAGTTTGAGTCTACTAAGGTTATTTTTTCCCGATTAAGTGACGGTCAAATAGAGCGATATCTTGATTGCGACGAGCCGTACGATAAGGCGGGAGCCTATGCCGTTCAGGGCAGGGGTTCGGTTTTCGCGGAAAGAATTGAAGGCGATTTTTTCAATGTGGTAGGACTGCCTTTGAATCTTGTCTGCAGAATTTCGCGAGAAGAATTCGGCATAGAGCTGTGTTGATTTTTTAGGACTGAAGAAAATCCGTTTATTTTTAAAACCGGACATAATACATAATACAAGGAAAGGAGGATTTCATGCCGAAGCATATAGGACTTGACCTTGGCACGTCAAACACGAGAATGTATATAAAAGGCAGGGGGATTGTACTGAGGTCGCCTACCGTTGTGGCTGTCGACACCCAAGAGGATACCGTTGTCGCCTTAGGAAGCGACGCCAAGCGGATGATAGGAAAAACTCCTTCCAACATCACGGCTTTTCGTCCCATACAGAACGGAGTTATAGCTGATTTTGAAGTTTCGGCAATGATGATTCACGAGTATTTTGTCAGGACGGAAGCGCTTTCTCTTTTTAACAGGCCTGTCGTATTGGTGAGTACCCCCGGAAAATGTACCGAGGTGGAAAGACTTGCCCTGGAAAACGCGATCTTTGAGGCGGGAGCCAAAGCGGTGGGAATGGTAAAATCACCCTTGGCCTGTGCTATAGGCGCGGGACTTAAGATAAACAGCGCGAGAGGATGCATGGTGGTGGATATAGGAGGCGGAATGACTCAGGCCACTGTGATAAGTTCGGGAGGAATCGTCACGTCAAAAGCGATTAAACTTGCCGGAGATAAGCTTGACGGAGCGATAATAAACAGTCTGAGAAGCAAAAGAGGTTTGTTTATCGGCGATGTCAGCGCGGAAATGATAAAAGTCAAAATAGGCGCCGCTATGCCGGGAATGAACCGGGGAATTGTTGAGGTGAGCGGACGAAATGAGCAGCTTAAATGCGCCCAGTCAATACATGTGAGCACCGCGGATATATACAACGCGATACATACGGCGCTTGAGGCAATTTGCCGGACCATAATGAATGTGCTTGAGATTACTCCTCCGGAAATTGCCAGTGATATATCGGATTACGGCATTATGCTTGTGGGCGGCGGCGCGAATATAGCCGGCATATCTGAACTTATACAAAAGAAAACCGGACTCAGGGTTACCATTGCGAAAAATCCGATGGACTGTGAATGCAACGGTATAGGAAAGCTTATTGAAAAGCCCAATATAATACCCGGCGGAATTCTTTATAAAAACAGATGATTTTTGCATAGTTTGTTACTTCCAAAGTATAATATGTTTAACGGCTGACGTTAAACAGCATTCTTGAACGGCGGGGAGATTTTAATGAATTACGATAATTTTGATTATAATCATGAACATAATACAGACGTAAACGGAAGTCTGTCCGGAAATTCCGGAAATGAAAATTACAATGTTTCCGGAGCGAAAAAGCGTTTTTCCGCAGTGGGATTCGGATATATGATTCTGTGCGTGGTCAGCTTGCTTACGGCAAACATTATCGCGCTTGCGGCGGCGTATCTTTTCCCTGAACTTTCAAAAGAGACCTGGTTTATGCTCGCGGTATCGACTTTGCCTATATATG
>CASEEB010000127.1 GCA_949286815.1 uncultured Eubacteriales bacterium
AAACCGGCACAAATGAAGGTGAATCGGATATATCCGACGATAAATCCGGGTGCAAATCGTCCGCCGATATCCCGTCAGTTCTTCTCATGGCAGTTATAGCATGTATAACCGTGTCCCTGCATATTAAACATAAATCGAAACAGAATTATTAAATCGGAGCAAAAGCCCCGTCATTCAACATTTTGAGTGGGAGATTGCATCTCCCACTCAAAAAATAATCGGCGCCCGTCTAAGAGAAGTGGGAGCGTCTTAATTCAGTTATAACTATCTCTATGTAACTATTATGGCGCCTGAACTTTACACTCATCTATAAAATAAATGTTTATAAGGAGAACTTTTATGATTTGTAAAAATTGCGGCAGCCCCGTAGACGATTGGATGAAGGTTTGCCCCAACTGTCAGGCAAATATCGAAAACCCTGAAGAAGAAAAAATAGAAATCCGGCTTGACGAGCTGAATACCGAACAGAATACATATTCCCTGGGATGGTATCACGTTCTTATCAGATTTTTCCTTTACGCAATTGCCGTATTGAACGCCCTGTCGTCACTGGTTTATTTTCTCGGTATTCCCTACGGCGAATTCAAGGACATTGTATATGAGGTTTATCCCATGCTGAATGTAGTCAATATCATTTACGGTTTTATTGCCTTGGGAATCGCGGCTCTCTGCATATTTGCCAGACAGGCGCTCGCGCACAGAAAAAAATCAGGTCCTGCTCTTTTCTATTCAATCTATATAACCACCGTTGTGTCAAATATTCTGTTGTTTATTCTGTCTCACATTATAATTACCGATACGACCATCGAATACGGCGACACAGTTCTCACCTTGATTGAGGGAAATGTTATTTCTCTTATGTCCTCTGCCGCGTTTGCAATCTTTATGATTGCCGCAAACCGCATTTACTTCAAAAAAAGAGCATCAATGTTCGTAAACTGAAAATTAATATTTTATATAGCGTTAAAAAATCATATCGAATGTATAAAGATGTATTCGTGATTTAATGAAACGAAGCAATCAGGCAATATCATAGCCTCTTTTTATTGTCCGGATTGTCTCATCTATCGTCTTTAATCAATTTTCTTAATTAATTAAAAGAGTCGGTCCAAAGCATGTATGGCTTTGAGCCGACATTTTGATTGTCAATATATATGCCGCCGACAAATTAAGATATTTATAAAAGATATTCACTGTTCGGCGTTGTTCTGTCCGTAGCGTTTTTCAAGCATAATATCTTTAACCTTCATCAGGCGGGTGATATTCCCTCTTTCGTTTTCCTCAAGCTTTGTCTTTATGCGCTTTATGGCTTCAAGATAGCGGGGCATCATTATATATTCAAGAGCATTTACCCTGCGGCGGGTCCTTTCAATTTCTTCCGCCAGCATCTGCGCGGTTTTTTCATATTGCGCAAGCATCACCATATCTTTCAGGACGCCGGATAATTTCGCAAGAGATGAGTCAAGTTCTCCGGAAGTAAAGGCAAAACCGTAATTATAGCTTTCCGCGCCGTTTTCTCCCATCAGGTCAAAATTAAACACAGGAACAGTCACACTCATAATGTTTTTGTAATCCACATGCAAAATTCCCTCTTTTTTGGGCAGAATCAATGCCTCCTGAAGCATTTTTGAACCTGTAAGCGCTTCCGCCGCGGAAAAACTTTCATAAACACCGCCGAAGGCCTCCTCCACACGGGTTCTGAGCAGCTTATATTCTCTCACGACTTCAATAAATTGACGCATCAGTTCGTCTCTTTTGTCTTTAAGCAATTTATGCCCACGCCGCGCGGTATTATACCTCAATTGAAGTTTTTTAAGCTCCATCTTGGTAGGATTAACTCTCAATTCAGCCATAAATTACAAAATCCTTTCCGCCTAATGATTTATTTCTCAACCAACCTTATTGAACTTACATACATGGAATCGCCTTTAAGAGACGCGTCAAAGAAGTCAAATCTAATCATGTTTATAATTCCCTTCCAATAATCAAGCTCTGACATATCTATTTTCAGCGTATGATACTCTCCGTCTTTGACTGTTTCAACCATTATCTGATACGCCGCATTGGCAGAAGTTATTTCGTCACAGCAGATAAACAGCTGCATATTTGTTGCCGACGAAGAGACATCAGTCGGTACCATATATGTAATTTCAAGATATTTATAATTTTCCGCCAACAATTCCTTTGACGAGTTAATATAGTTTATAGAGAAGAAAGCATCCGTCATATTTGCGCTGTTATTCGATGTGACGGTGAATCTGAACGCTCCGTCCTCTGCCGTAACGCTCGATGAGTTTGTCGAAAGTATATCCAGATAATCCGGATTTGAAAAATCAACAGAAACATAATCAAGCGGCGCTTCCGCCTCTCCCGATGCGTTTACAAATATGCCCTGAGCAATATCATCGGTCACCGTAATATGGACATCAAAGGAAAATCCGTTCGATGTAACGGTCACATCTGTCTGTCCTGTCTTCTTTGCCGTAACAACACCCGTCTCACTTACTTTAATAATACTTTCATCATATCCGGTAAACGTGGCGTTTTCTACCCTCCATCCGAGGTTTTCAAGACTTTCAGCCTTATTGGTATATATTTCCGCAAATTCACCGTTTTCATAAAACAATCTTCCGCGAATCTGCGGTTTGTTCAGCGCCCGCTCGGCGAATACTATAACATATTCATCTCTCACGGGTTCAAAACCAACGACCTTATATGAATCGGGAGCATAATCCTCACTGTCAACCACCGTGACGTAAAAGTAATTTTCCAAGCCTTCATACCGAATAGTGACCTTTGTCTTTCCGACATTCTTTACCGAAATTCTGCCCCTATCAAGCTCAATTACATTTTCATCCTCAACGATGTAAACCAGATCTCTGTCCGACGCAATATTTCTTTTTGAAAAATAAGTGTCGTACAGATAAACTTCTATTCTCAGGGTATTCTGCTCGTCAGACAAAACAAACGAATCATCCTCGGCTCGTATCATGACGCTGTACAGCTGATCTCCCGTAAGCACCGGCGCAAATTCAGCGTTCTTATCAAGACAAGGCTTTTGCTTTTCAAGCTCAATGTCATTTCCGTCCGAAAGCTTAAGCGTTATATTCTGAACTCTCGTATTCCACTGACCCCATCCTGTTCCATACGCATAAATCACACGCAGTCTGTCGCTGTCGCGTTCAAGGTTTATATGTCCGTTTCTCGCGGAAGATATGCCCGCGTTGTGAAGCGCGGGATAAGTCCCCTCTCTCACCGCGTCAACCAATTCAAATGTAAGTCCGTCATTAGACTCAAATATCGCCAACCAACTTGAGCTGTTCATTCTGTCGCCGGTAGCGACACCGATAAATTTTCCCCAATCCTCAATGTACTTTATATCTAAGGAATCGGTGTTTACTTTCGCCGCCACTCCTTTAAAGTCAATATCCGCGGGCCAGTTATCGTTCTTCGCGTCCGCGGTTGCGACCATAAGATATTTTCCCGAAGGACAATTTTGCGTATAGTATATATAAAGCGTTCCGTTCAGCTCCACAAAGCTCGGTTCACCAATGCCCCAGCTTGTATATTCTTGGTCGTAATAAACAATAGGTACGTTTTCATCTCCGCCCCAGCCATTGCCGTTCCATTTTTCAAACGGTCCGTCGGGATTTTCAGAACGTGCCACATACAGATTATTGCAATACCCCTCGACGTTGAGCGTTGAAGTGTACCCCAAATAATAATACCCGTCAAAATATACGACTCCCGGATCGCAACATGACAGACTGTCCATTGAACCTCTTGTGGGTGTGAGAACTATTTTTTCATTGCTCCAGGTTTGACCGTTATCGTCAGAATGACGGTATGAGATCCAGTCCCATTCGCCCTCAATCCCGACACACGCGAAATACGCGTCAACACTGCCGTCATCATTGTACAGCATGGTGCAACCGTATCTGTAACCCCAGCTCTCGCCTTCGGGAAGCTGATATATATCATATCCCTCTCCGTTAACCGCGGCGTCAATCACCTTTGAAGCATCCGGTTGCACTGTCTCGATTTTGGTGGATTCAAAATAATCCTCGGTTTCTTCGGGCGTTTTTGTCTCATCGGAATTTGCGGTGCCTGATGTTGATTCCGGGTAAGTTTCTTCATTTTCCATACTTTCACTTTCCGTACTGCTTTCACTTTCATTTAAAGAATCCGATAAATTCGGAATTGTGCTGTCTTCCTCCGTGCCGGAAGCGTTACACGCCGCCACAGCCATGACAAAAAGCGACAAAAAGCACAGAATCAAAATGATTTTAAACATAAACGATTTATTCATACCACAAAATCCTCTCTTCTCAGGCAGTTACTTTGCAGGCCAGTACTTTTTAACGTATTCGGGCTTTATTCTCTTCATTTCCGATTTCGGAAGTATGGAAAGCAACTCCCATCCGAGATCCAATGTCTGTTCTATGCTTCTGTTTTCATAAAATCCCTGATTTATATACTTTTCTTCAAACGCGTCAGAAAACTTCGCGTACAAACGGTCTATCGGGGTAAGCGCGGCTTCTCCCAATACTATCATAAGCTCTTTTGCCTCTTTTCCCCTCGCGTAAGACGAGAAAAGCTGGTTCATAACTCCCGCGTGGTCTTCTCTGGTCTTCCCCTTCCCTATCCCCTTGTCTTTAAGTCTTGACAATGAGGGAAGCACATCAACGGGGGGCAGGTATCCTTTCCTGTACAACTCACGCGACAGAATTATCTGTCCTTCGGTAATATAGCCGGTAAGGTCGGGAATCGGGTGAGTTTTGTCGTCTTCGGGCATCGACAGAATCGGTATCAATGTAATAGAGCCTTCCGACCCCATTTTTCTGCCCGCTCTTTCATACATGCTCGCAAGGTCGGTATACAGATATCCCGGATATCCCGCCCTGCCGGGCACTTCTTTGCGCGCAGCCGAAATTTCACGCAGCGCCTCGGCGTAGTTCGTCATATCCGTAATAATTACAAGCACGTGCATATCGCAGTCGAACGCGAGATACTCGGCGGCGGTAAGCGCCATTCTCGGAGTGGTTATTCTTTCGATGGCAGGGTCTGACGCGAGATTCATAAACAGCACGGTTCTGTCTATCGCGCCTGTCTTTCTGAAATCCGAAATAAAGAAATCCGCCTCCTCAAAAGTAATTCCCACCGCCGCGAAAACCACCGCGAATTTCTCGTCTTTTCCTCTTACTTTTGCCTGACGGGCTATCTGAGCCGCAAGATTGGCGTGAGGCAGACCGGACCCCGAAAATATGGGAAGCTTCTGCCCTCTGACCAATGTATTGAGTCCGTCTATTGTGGATATCCCCGTCTGAATAAATTCGGACGGATAATATCTCGCGGCGGGATTTATGGGAGAGCCGTTGATGTCAAGCACTTTTTCGGGAATTATATTGGCTCCGTTATCTATCGGTTCGCCCATTCCGTTGAAAACTCTGCCGAGCATGTCCTCCGACACCGCAAGCTCAGCTCCGTGCCCTAAAAACCGAACCTTGGATTTGGCAAGATTCAGACCGGCGGACGATTCAAAAAGCTGTACCAGAACATTTCTTCCGTCCACCTCCAGCACGCGGCAACGTCTTATTTCACCGGTCGGAAGCTCTATTTCTCCGAGCTCATCATATTTAACGCCTTCCACCTGCTTAACAAGCATAAGCGGCCCCGCGACTTCTTCGATCGTTCTGTATTCTCTTACCATTTCAATCAGTTCCTTTCGTCAGATGCGCCCGAGAGCATATCAAGCTCATTCTTGATTCTGAGTTTTATCGCCGCATATTCTTCCCTGCACCTGTCGTATTCGACAGACTTGAATCTGCTTATCTCCTCACGGGAAGGCAGCGTCGAAACTTCCTCAATGTCCGCTCCGTTTGAGACCGCCGCCTTAGCCATATCCTCGTAATAAAACACCAGCTTCATCATCAAAAGCTGCTTATCGAGCTGAGTAAAACTGTCTGTTTCCTCAAAAGCGTTCTGCTGCAGAAAATCTTCCCTTACCGACCTTGCCGCCTCAAGAGTAAGACGGTCTTCCGCGGAAAGCGCGTCAATGCCCACAAGCTTGACGACCTCCTGAAGATTGTCCTCAACCTGAAGAATCTTTATACACCTTGAGGTAAGTTCTCTCCACTCCTTGCTCACATTGCCGCAGAACCAATCCTCAAGCTTTTCGCGGTAAAGCGAATACGAATTCAGCCAGTTGATTGCCGGGAAATGTCTGCGGTACGCCAAGGAAGAATCAAGACCCCAGAATACCTTTACAATACGCAAAGTCGCCTGCGTCACGGGCTCGGAAATGTCTCCGCCCTGAGGAGACACCGCTCCTATAGCCGTCAGCGAACCCTTTCTTTCGTCACTGCCAAGGCAGACAATATTTCCCGCTCTTTCGTAAAACTGCGCCAAACGCGAGGTAAGGTATGCGGGATAACCCTCTTCTCCGGGCATTTCCTCAAGTCTGCCCGACATTTCCCGCAACGCCTCGGCCCACCGTGAGGTTGAGTCCGCGATAACCGCTACCGAATATCCCATATCCCTGTAATATTCGGCTATGGTAATACCCGTATAAATCGAAGCCTCGCGCGCCGCGACCGGCATATCGGACGTATTCGCTATGAGCACGGTTCTCTCCATAAGAGACTTTCCGGTCTTAGGGTCGGTAAGTTCGGGAAACTCCAGCAAAACATCCGTCATCTCGTTTCCACGCTCGCCGCACCCGATATAGACAACTATGTCGACGTCGCTCCACTTGGCAAGCTGATGCTGTACCACGGTCTTGCCCGACCCGAAGGGTCCCGGTACGCACGCCGTTCCGCCTTTGGCGATCGGGAAAAGCGCGTCTATAACTCTCTGACCAGTTATCATAGGAACCGACGGCGACATTTTTTCCGCGTAAGGGCGTGATATACGCACAGGCCATCTCTGTATAAGAGTAAGGTCGATTATATCTCCGCTCGGCAGTTTGACTTTGCCTATCCTGTCGGTCACGGTATAATCTCCCGAATGTATATCAACAATAGTCCCTTCAAGACCGGGCGGCAACATGATTTTATGGTCGATTACATCATTTTCTTTGACAATGCCGAGAATATCTCCCTCCTGCACGCGGTCGCCGAAATTAAGCGTAGTTTCAAAATGCCAGATTTTTTCCCGGTCAAGAGCGGGAGCATATACGCCTCTGGCAATATTGGAGCCGGATATTTCCTTTAATTTTTCCAAAGGACGCTGGATACCGTCATATATATTGGAAAGCAGACCGGGTCCAAGCTCTACCGAAAGCGGAACGCCCGTATCAACAACGACATCTCCTCTTCCGAGACCGGCTGTTTCCTCATACACCTCAATAGAGGCACGGTCGCCGTGCATTTCAATTATCTCACCGATAAGACGGTTTTTACCGACACGGACAACGTCAAACATGTCGGCCTCTCTCATCCCTTCCGCGATTACAAGAGGACCCGAAACCTTTAATATTTTTCCTTCTATCATCTGTCTTATCCTTCCCTAATTTTTATCCTTAAAAAGAATATCCGCTCCGACGGCGCGCTCGGTCGCACGCCGGATATTTTCCATACCGTAACCCGAAGAGCCGTCTTTACCGGGCACCGGCACTATTGCCGGAAGCGGCAAATCCTTATATTTGTCAATGAGCTCACGCAATTCCACGGCATAGTTCTCAACTATAAAAATCACGGCATTTTCTTTGTCTTTGGCAAGAGTTTTAAGTATTTCGCCCGCCGCCGACGAGTCATCCGCCTCATAAACCGAAAAACCGAGAGCCATAAACCCTATAACGCTGTCCCGGTCGCCGATAATACATATTCTATACATAGCTTTCTCTCAACCTTTCTCTTATAACTGTCGGAGAAATCCGGTTTCTTTTGGCGCTTGTCAGAATACGCAGATTTTTGACCTCATATTCGCGTGCGACAAGATATCCTATTGCGACTTCGGGGCCGAACGGAATCATTTTTGCCTCTTTTGCCACTTCCATGTACCTGTCGTCCGCATACCTTTCGATAAGCCCGGGATTGCTCCGGTTTTCCGACGCGAAGGCGGCAAACTTTCCGTAATCCGTATATTCAAGCATTTCAAAAAGCTTGTCCAACCCTCCGGCGCAGGCTTCCGGATAAAAATCACGTTCAAAGCTTCCCCCGTCAAGGAGAGCCTCTCTGATTATCTTTTCACCCGTGGAGTTTAAAAGATTCATGCTTATCAAACGAATACATATCATAATATTTATGAGCGTTATTCGTGTATTGACAAGCTTTACCGACAGTTCGGAACCGTAATTTTCCGCGTTTTCAAGCATATCGGCAAAGCACGCTCTGTCCACACAAATATCAATGCCCTGAGGATTTTTGGTCTTTGCGTAAATCTCCTGCGCCTGAAAGACCGCCTTTGCCATATTGGCGGGATATCCGACATCCTCTCCGGCGGCTGCCGCCACAGCGTCTTTGGCGGTCTTTGTACCGCATTCATACAGCATACCCGACGGGTCGATTCCTCTGATGCGGCATTTTATTGCCGTTTTTATATTATTGCAATCGTAACTGTATCTCAAAAACTCATACATCTTCGGATCAGGGGTCAGTTTTTCAATCAGACCGCAGGCATCGGAAAAAATTTTCTCGAGCATTCCCTCAACGTCAATAACACCGTCGGAGTCGCTTATAAGCCCGGTTTTCTCGGAAATCCGATTAAGCACTTCCTCATAAGAGGCGGTTTCGACAAGAGACGATATAAAGTCCTTGCCCATAATCTGATTTTCCAGCGCCCTTATCCGCGACGAACAGTACATATATTCGGTTGTATTAATTT
>CASEEB010000128.1 GCA_949286815.1 uncultured Eubacteriales bacterium
CCCAAAGCGCAAATCTCTGTCTGTTCGCAAACATACATTTCAACTCCCAGCACCTCACTTATAATCTGCCTCCAAACATTGCTTCTTGATGCGTCTCCAATCATAACCATACGTTTGGCCTTTATTCCGCACTTTGAAAACTCTTCAAGCGCAAGTTTAGTCTCAAACGCCGCGCTCTCCATCAGAGCGCGCGCAAGATCAAGCCTGTCATGCTCAGCAGTCAGACCAAATACCGTCCCTCCAAGGGCAGCATTGCTTCCATGCTGTTCCTTACACGTATTATACGGGATAAACAGCAGTTCGCTTGCGCTCCGTACTTTTTTCTGCGCTTCCGCGTCTATATCACTATAATCTTCTCCGGCAAGTTGCGAAAACCGGCGCATAACGCTGCCTGCCGGGATTACCGAAACCATTGCCCCGTAATATCCGAACGGACATATCCCTGTAGACAGATAAGAGGGGGTAAATATCAGACTGTCCGCAATTCCCAACAAGTCCCATTCTGTTCCGGTGGTAAGCATAATGTCTCCCACATTAACCGTCCCGCTTCCGATTGACGAACAATACCTGTCCAGCGCCCCGTTATATACCTTAACTGACCTGTTAAGTCCCAAAGCCGCCGCCGCATATTTAGTCAGCCCGCCCAAACAAAAACCGGAAGGCAAAATCCGGGGCAGAGATTTGCGGCTTATTCCCAACGCGTTTATTATTTCATCGTCCCAATCATTTGTCTGAATATTGTAAAGCGTTCTGACCGCCGCGCATGTCGGATCAATAATCGCGCTGCCTACCAGCCGCAGATTTATGAAATCAAGTGCCGACAAATAAAACTCGGCTTTGTTCGCCACGTCTATGCGGTTTCTTTTAATCCATAATATCTTCGCCGCGTCATTTGAGGGAGTAATCCGCCAACCGCACTTGCGGTACATACGCTGAGTCCCGATAATGAGGTCAAGCTCTTCCGACTCTTCTTTGGCTCTTACATCTGTCCGGTTGATTACTTCAATGACCGGATTGCCGTATTTATCCACAGCGGTCATACTTCCTCCCTGAGCGGATAATCCGATAGCCGCGACCTTTCCCGAGTCAAATTCGGAGATGGCTTCTCTTACCGCGCCTACAGTACAAATCCACCAATCCTCAGGATTCCGAACCGCAATTCCTTCTTTATTTATATTTGCCCTATAATTTTTTTGACCGTGTGATACAACACTTCCGCCTTCGTCCGTTACCAGAGCTTTTACGCCTGTATTTCCTATATCAAGTCCGATAAAGTACATTATGAAATCTTCCCTCCGCGTTTAACCGGTTTTCCGATGTCCTGAAATTGCTTTTGTAATTCAAAAGCATAATCTATGCTTTTGTCATTGGCAAACCTAAATGCTTTTATAATTTTCATGTCTATAATGTTTTGAAAACCTATACGATTTCATTGTATGCTTAGGGCAGTGAAGATTTACGAAAAAATACACCGCGGCATTGTTAAATACAGCCGTCTTAAAATCTCATTATAAAAATTACACAGTAAAATATCCGAAAAATAATTTTGCGTAACATGCTTAAAGTTTCAAATTCTGAGTAATAATGGTAATAAACTCAAAAACAAAAAGCGGAAGGATAATAACATGGGAACAACGAAAATTAATTACACACAAACTTACATTATTGGTCAAAGAACCGCACCGTTAATTAACCTCTCAAAAACAATAGCCGCGGATTTCATCTCCGGATTTGAACATCCTTGGGAAATTTTCACAGGTCTTTCAAACCACATCTACGCACTCGGTCCCACTCTCCCGTACGACAAATACGACGAGGTTTCTGACAGCGTATGGGTACACACGTCCGCGTACATGGCCCCGTCCGCGAAAATCGACGCTCCCGCGATAATCGGAAGCGGAGCGCGCGTTTGCCACGGCGCTCATATATCAGGTTCAATTATCGGAAGTTACGCATATATAGGAGACAATTCTCTCGTGAAAAACAGCATAGTTTTCGATATGGGAAAACTGTATGCGTCAAACAGTGTTTTAAGCTCTATCATAGGGTACAACGCGGCATTGGGCGCCGGAGCTTCGTCATATGATACAAAACTTGACTCAACAAACATCGAGATTTGTTTTCCGGAGGGCGTATATCTGCCCGGTCTGTCCAAGCTCGGAACAATTGTGGGAGAGTCCGCCCGCATAGGTACAAACGCGGTACTGAATCCCGGAAGCGTCATAGACGAACATTCAATCATTTATCCGCTTTGCTCGGTCAACGGTTATATTCCCCCATATTCTGTTATGAAATCTCAGGAAATCGTTGTACCCCGATGATAATTTTCCGCTTTTTAAACTTAATTATTACAGAATGAGGTTTCCCCCACCGCAGTATGGGAGAAACCTCAATTATTATTTATGCTTAAACATGTCAGTAGTGAGTCAAATCACAAATCGCGCTTTAAATTTCTTTATAAAATCCTTCAATCGACAGTCGTTTGTTTTTGATAAAATAATAAGTCACACCCAAAATATCCGCCAGAAGCCAACCTATCGGAACAGACCACCAAATTCCCAATACACCGAACGCCGGGATTTTGGAAAGAGTATACGACAGCGCCACGCGTATACCGAGCGACACTACAGTCAGAACAACCGACATGCCCGGTTTTCCCAAAGCGCGGTACAATCCGTAAAGCAGAAACAGCCCCGCGATCAGAAAATAAAACGAACCCTCTATGCGAAGATAGCGGACGCCTTCCGAAATTACCGCAATTTCCTTTGAGTCTATAAACAGCGTCATAAGCGGTTTGGCAAATATAAACACGCCAAGCGATATCAAAAGCCCGAAAGAAAGAGATATAACCGCGGCGGCGCGTATCCCCTTTCTGATACGTTCCGTCTGCTTTGCGCCGTAATTCTGAGCCACAAAAACCGAGAACGCGTTGCCGAAATCCTGAACCGGAAGATAAGCAAAAGCGTCGATCTTTACCGCGGCGGCAAAGGCTGCCATTACAACGGTTCCGAAACTGTTTACCAGACCCTGTACCGCGAGTATTCCGAGGTTCATTATAGACTGCTGCAAACAGGTAAGGGCGGAAAACCCGGTTATTTCCCTGATACGACTCAAACGCAGTCTGATATTCTTTTCCCTTTTCAAAAGCGCGGAATATTTAAATTTGGTATACAACGCAATGCCGATACCCGACACATACTGAGAAATAACGGTAGCCTCCGCGGCTCCCGCGACGCCTCGGTCAAGCCCCGCGACAAACCAGATATCAAGAGCTATATTTAACAGGGCCGAAACCGCGAGAAAAACAAGAGGTATGACGGAATTGCCAATAGACCTTAAAAGCGAGGCAAAGAAATTATACAGGAAAATGCCCGCCATTCCGGCAAATATCACAACAAGATATTCCCGCATCATTTCCACAAGCTCATAAGGGGTCTGCAATACCCGGATTATCCAATCAAGTCCGACATAAATCACGATATTCAGTACCAAAGTTACCGCTCCGAGAAGCACAAAGGAAGCAAGTATCCCCTCCTTCAGTCCCAAAGTATCCTTTTGC
>CASEEB010000129.1 GCA_949286815.1 uncultured Eubacteriales bacterium
ACCGGACCGAACGGCTCGGGAAAGTCTACCTTGGCAAAGCTCATCGCGGGCATTATTAAGCCGGACTGCGGACAGATACTGCTTGACGGGGAAGATATTACAGATATGAATATAACCGAGCGCTCAAGGGCAGGCATAAGCTACGCGTTTCAGCAGCCGGTGAAGTTCAAGGGAATAACGGTGAAGGATCTGATATCCTTTGCCTCGGGCAGCAAAATAACCGTGGGCGCGGCGTGCGAATATCTTTCTGAAGTCGGACTTTGCGCCAAGGAATATATAAACCGTGAGGTAAATGCGTCCTTGTCAGGAGGCGAGCTTAAGCGCATTGAGATAGCAATGATAAACGCGCGCGGAACCAAATTTTCGGTTTTTGACGAGCCGGAGGCGGGAATTGATCTGTGGAGCTTTAACAATCTAATCTCGGTTTTTGAAAAAATGTACGAAAAGACAAAGGGAAATATCCTCATAATATCCCATCAGGAAAGAATTCTTGATATCGCCGATAAAATAATAGTTATCGCGGGCGGAAAGGTGGCGGCATACGGTGAAAAGAACGACATTTTACCGGAGCTTTTGTCGACTCAGCCCGGATGCAGATATACGGTAAAACCCAATTAAACGGAAAAATTTAAAATATCAGGGGGAGGACAGATATGGCAGAAAAACAGCTTGATAAAGTAAAACTGAATCTTTTACAGGAAGTAGCCGATCTTCACGGTATACCCGAAGGGGCGTATTCCTTGCGTGTTGACGGTAAACTGTACGGTAAAAATTCGTCGGAAAACATAATAATAGAAAAAAAGACCGATAAGCCGGGCATAGACATATATATAAAAGCGGGTACCAAAAGAGAAAGCGTGCATATTCCCGTCATTTTGGCTGAAACAGGGATTAAAGAGACGGTATACAACGATTTCCACATTGGGGAAGGCGCGGATGTACTGATTATCGCGGGTTGCGGTATTCACAACTGCGGTGTTCAGGACAGCGAGCACAGCGGTATACACAGCTTTTATGTGGGTAAGAACGCGAAGGTCAAATATGTGGAAAAACATTACGGAGAAGGCGACGGCAACGGACAGAACATTATGAACCCAACAACCGTTGTTAGCCTTGACGAAGGCGCGTATATGGAAATGGAGACGACACAGATAAAAGGCGTGGATTCCACATACCGTAAAACCGACGCGGTTCTCAGAGAAGATTCGACGTTGGTGGTGCACGAAAAAATTATGACGCACGGAAATCAGGAGGCAAAGACTGAGTTTCATGTTGAGCTTAACGGCGACGGCTGCGGGGTGCATCTGGTGTCCCGCTCGGTGGCTAAGGACAATTCAAAGCAGACATTTATTTCAAATATCAAGGGCAACAGTGTTTGTTCCGGGCACAGTGAGTGTGACGCTATAATCATGGATAACGCTCAGGTCAGCGCTATCCCTGAGATTGAAGCGAACAATATCGGCGCGTCGCTGATACATGAGGCGGCTATAGGTAAGATCGCCGGGGAACAGATAGTTAAGCTTATGACTCTGGGGCTTGACGAGAAGCAGGCGGAAGAAGAAATTATAAACGGGTTTCTTAAATAAAATATTGTCTCAATGAGTTTATCAGGCATGAATGTATTGAGGGGCAGATGAATTTATACCGGCTCGATTGTGGGTATAAAATAAATTAATTTTAATAATGTCGGAAAGGAGAGTGTTTTTCATGGTTACGGAAATAACAAAAAGCAATTTTGAGGCTGAAGTGGTAAAATCGGAAAAACCGGTTTTGATTGATTTCTGGGCTGAATGGTGCGGACCTTGCCGCATGATGTCTCCGATAGTAGACGAGGTGGCGGAGTCAAGGGACGATATCAAGGTCGGAAAGGTCAATGTGGATAACGAGCAGGAGCTTGCCGTCGCGTTCGGTATAGAAAGTATTCCTACGCTTATTCTGATAAAGGACGGAAAGGCAATCGCAAAAAGTGTGGGATATATTGATAAGTCAAGTTTAATTAAATTTATAGAGAGGTGATATTATGCTGAAAACAGGAACAAAAGCGCCCGACTTTACTTTACCTGACCAGAAAGGAAATATGGTCAGTCTGTCGGATTTTGCGGGGAAAAAGGTATTGATATATTTTTACCCGAAAGACAATACTCCCGGATGCACCAGACAGGCTCAGGCATACGCGGCGGAGTTTGAAAATTTTGCCCGCAAAGGCGTGGTAATTATAGGAATCAGCAAGGACGGAGTCGCGTCGCACGCAAAATTTGCGGAAAAATACAATCTTCCGTTTATATTGCTTTCGGATACTGATATCGAGGTTATAAAGGCATACGATGTATGGAAAGAAAAAAAGCTGTACGGAAAAACAGGTCTGGGCGTAATACGTTCGTCTTATCTTATTGACGAAAATCAAATTATCATATGTGCGGCGGAAAAGGTAAAGCCCGACACAAACGCCAAGGATATGCTCGGAAGTGTATGAGTAACATTATTGAAGTAAAGAATTTATTTAAATCATTCGGAGATGTGAAGGCTGTTTGTGATTTGAGCTTTTGCGTAAAAGAGGGAGAACTGTTCGCGTTTTTGGGAGTAAACGGCGCGGGAAAGTCCACCACGATAAATATTATCTGCGGGCAGCTGTATCCCGACAGCGGGAATGTAGTTGTGAACGGATACGGTTTTGACCGCAATCCTGATGAAATAAAAAGCTCTTTGGGCGTAGTTTTTCAGAATTCATTGCTCGATTCTTCGCTCTCTGTTTATGATAATCTGGCAAGCCGCGCGGCCCTTTACGGAATACACGGGGATTCATTCAGAAAGAGGCTTCATGAGTTGGAGACAATTCTGCATTTTGAGGATCTGATAAAAAGAACTGTAGGAAAACTCTCCGGCGGTCAGAGAAGGCGGATTGATATAGCGAGGGCGCTTATCCACAGTCCCAGAATACTTATTCTGGACGAGCCCACGACCGGACTTGACCCGCAAACAAGAAAATTACTCTGGAATGTGATAGAGAATCTGCGTAAAGAAAAAAATATGACCGTGTTTCTTACCACCCACTATATGGAAGAGGCCGCGGAGGCGGACTATGTGGTTATTATAGACAGCGGTAAAATCGCGGCTCAGGGCACTCCTTTGGAGCTGAAGAATTTATATGCGGGGGATTTTATAACTCTTTACGGCGTCAGTGAGGAAGAGATAATTAAATTCGGAAGACCTTATGAAAAGATTCGAGACGCGTACCGCATTTCGGTGGAGAACACCGGTAAAGTTACTGAGCTTATTTTAAAATATCCGGAAACTTTCCGTGATTATGAAATAAACAAAGGCAAAATGGACGATGTATTTTTGTCGGTTACCGGGAAAAAACTTACGGGAGAGTCGGATAATGGGCACACTTAACGCACTTGTAAAAAGAAACGTAAAGCTTTTTTTCAAAGATAAGGGCATGTTTTTCACGTCTCTTATCACACCGGCGATATTGTTGGTGCTGTACGTAACATTTTTGGGAAATGTTTATCGCGACAGTTTTCTGTCCGCTTTTCCCGCAGGACTTGAAATTTCGGAGGAGCTGATCGACAGTCTTGTAGGCTCTCAGCTCATTTCTTCCATTTTGGCGGTTTCGTGTGTGACGGTGGCGTTTTGCTCCAATCTGCTTATGGTACAGGACAGGGCAAACGGCACTGTGAAAGATCTCACGATTGCTCCGGTGAAATCCTCCGCGCTGTCAATGAGCTATTATTTTTCGACCTTGTTTTCAACGCTTGTAATATGTATTATCGCGGCTGTCGTCTGTTTTGTTTATATCGCTTTTGTCGGATGGTATATGAGCGGGTTGGATGTATTGTATTTGTTGCTTGACGTGATTTTGCTTGTTATGTTCGGTACCGCGCTTTCAAGTATCGTGAATTTTTTTCTGAATTCCCAGGGGCAGATGTCCGCGGTGGGCACCATAGTCAGCGCGGGATACGGGTTTATCTGCGGCGCGTATATGCCTATATCGCAGTTTTCCCAAGGACTTCGCAATGTAATTTTATTTTTGCCCGGAACGTACGGAACCTCTTTGATCCGCAATCACTCCATGCGGGGAGTTTTTGATGAGATGACAAGGCAAGGTTTGCCGTCGGAGGTCACAGAAATCTTCAGGGATCTGGTAGACTGCAATTTATATTTTTTTGATAATATTGTCGGTGTCGGTACTATGTACCTTATCCTTGGCGGTTCGGTTGTTTTGCTTGTCGCGATATATATTATTATGAATGTGATGAAAATAAGGAAAAATTAGTGTACGGTTGACCAGACACATAAAAAAATCCCCCGCGGCAAGTGTCGGGGAATATGAACTGCCCCAAAATGTGCTGTCAGCACATTTTGGGGCAGAATACATCGCAAGGGCTTTTTTATTATTATTTATAAACTGCGATCGCTTTTGGTATTTATTAAAGATTTTCTTTGATGAGCCTGTTTACCGCGTCTCTCACCGCAAAGATTTCTTTTGCGCTGTATGCGCATTTGTCGAATTTTATTTCTTTGCCGAACGCTTCTTCTATAGTTTTTATAACAGTGTCTCTGCCGCAGAGAGTCTGGCAAAGCTGCATTGCGCGCATGTCCTGAAGCGCTTCATGGAATACGACGATACGGAGAGATTCAAGCGCGTGCCCGTCGCAGGAGGGATATACCGAAAACGCGTCTCCCGCGGGTACCCAATAATCCCCGCTTGTTTCGACATAAGGATTCACGGGGTTTACCGAGCTCATATTGTTGTAGAAGTTGAAGCCCCACTGCAAAAAGCCTACGATATTGTACTTGTACATCTGCATTCCGATAGATCTGTTTCTCCATGACGGCATTGCCATCAATCTGTTGGAAACGTCTACGCACTGACCGCAGCAGTAATATGTCCAGAGGTCAGGCACATTGTTTTCTATGAATTTATCAATATGGTCATTGCTGGGTATGGGGGTAGTTACCACTCCGAGCTTATAAAAATCGTAATTTGAAAGCGCGTCCATAATGGGATAGCCGTCAAGCAGATCCGCTATGGAATCCTTTGCCGCACGGTAAGATTCGAGCTGTTCTGTGTTCGGCTCATCGGAGATGTGGAAGAAACACCGCTCGTCATCTCCTCTCAGTCGCATATGATGCAGAAATGATTTTAAAAACTTTCTGAGAAAATCGGTATATTCTTCACTTGTCGCGTCGGTGTCCCAACCGAATATCTGTCTGTAATCGCCGTCTACATGCGCCATTATCTTGGGAGCGTGCGCGGCCCCCCACTGAGTAAACAGGTGTGAAATTTCAAGATATTCTATTCCCACCCGGTCGCACATGTCAATCCACCTGTCGAGTGTGGAAAAATCAAAGGAGTATACATCGCCTCTTTTGATTACGTCGACAAGCTGAGTGGTAAGTCTTTCTCCACCGATACCGGTGTCAAGAGGGGGAGTGAATACCGGAGTCAGTATAAGGTTTATACCGTTCGACTTTGCGGTCGCGGCAAAATTTTCGATTATTTCCCAATGCCGTTCCGACCAGACCTCGCAGTTGTAATAATTGGCGAGACAGTCGCAGTGGAACCATTGCGTGAGATATAAAGTCTGCGCGGGAAGCGAAGCGTCCAATACTTCTATTTGTATCTGATGTGACGCGACTTTTTTGTCGCCTTCATAAAGTGAAATTTCAAGGATATGTATGCCGGATGTGATTTTTTCTTTAGCTTTGCGTGTGTCTATATCTATCCAGACACTGTGCAGCTGATTTTTTATGACCGAAATCGTGCCGTCGTAGTGAAGCGGCTCAAGCAGATCGGGATAAAGCCCCGGCGATGTTCTTAAATAATTGTCGTCAAAAACATAACCCGGAGTATACACGGGAACACATTTTACCTCTCTTGCGTCCGCGTATTCCGAAAGGTCGCCGGTTATTGAAAGTTTGCACATGGACCGAGCGGGGTCCGATTCTTCGTCGTATGTATACATCAGCTGAAATGAAAGACGTTCTTTTCTGAGGATTGCCGTGCCGGAAAAGTTTTCAAAAGAATCAATGTCACTGTCAAGAAATCCTTTTTCAAGCGATGATACAAGCTTGGTTTTTAGCATTGGGGGAACCTCCGTTAATAAGTTTCTTTGTGGCGGTATATATTATTGCGGATTTTTTGCATTTTATTGGCAGAAAAAACGCACCAGGTCATCGGGGGTATGCGCAATGAAATAAGAGCCCTTTTGTCTCAGAGTCTGCTCGTCACAATAGCCCCAGCTTACATTTACAGGGAGCATATTTGAGTTCAGAGCGGTTTCGACGTCAATAAAACTGTCTCCGACAAAAGCGCACTCATACGGCTCAACGCCGAAAAAACGTGCGAATTGAAGCGGAACATCGCAGGCAGGCTTTGGAGGCAGTCCGGGTCTGACGCCGTGAGCGATTTCAAAAAGTCCTTTTCTGAAAAGACGGCGCTCAAGCGCCGATACAAACTCATCCTGCTTGTTTGAAAGCATACCGAGACGAAAATCTTTTTTCAGTCTTTCGAGCATTTCCGGTATTTTATCGTATGTTTTGTCGGTGTGAATATATGTTTTTTCATAATTTTCGGCGTATAGACGCATTGCCTGCTCAACCTTTTCGGGGTATACGGCTACTTCTTTAGGTAATGCAAGCTCGGCAAATTCACGTACTCCGAAATTTATAATACTGAGTACATCCTGTTCTGTTTTGAGAGGGTAATTCAGCTGTGAAAGAGTCAAATTCAAAGCCTCGGTTATCGCGCCGACAGTGTCGGCAACCGTTCCGTCAAGGTCAAAAATTATTGCTTTTATCATTAATTGTTTCCGTTATCGCTCGGTGTCGACAAATATTGATATTATGCCGCACTTTTCGCTGCATGTGTAATTTTTTACAATGGTTTTTAAGTTCGGTTTATTATAACATATTGTAGGCGCAAAGTCAAGGAGATTTAAAATTTTTGTGCCGTCAATTTGCACAACACATTTCGGCGGAATAAATAAAATATCGTAATATCTAATTATTTATAAAATCATCAAAATATGATATAATATATAGGTTAGATATCCGATAAAAGTTGCTTTTATGTCGGTTTTTTGTTTATCAAAATCGTAGGAAAAATAAGAGGTAAGTATGGTAAGAGAGGATTTAAGAAATATTGCTATTATAGCGCACGTAGACCACGGAAAAACAACGCTTGTTGACGGCCTGCTCAAGCAGGGCGGAATATACCGCGAAAATCAGGAGACAGTCACATGTGTAATGGATTCCGGGGATATTGAAAGGGAAAGAGGAATAACCATACTTGCGAAAAATACTGCGGTGCATTATAAGGGTGTAAAGATTAATATAGTCGATACTCCCGGACATGCCGATTTCGGCGGGGAGGTTGAACGCGTACTCAAAATGGTCAACGGCGTAATACTTCTTGTCGACGCGGCGGAAGGACCGATGCCGCAGACAAGATTTGTGCTCAAACGCGCGCTTGAACTCAACCACAGAGTGATAGTGTGCATAAATAAAATAGACAAGCCGGATGCCAGACTCGGCGAGGTAGAGGATGAAATTCTTGAGCTTTTGATTGACCTCGGAGCGAACGACGAGCAGCTCGACTCTCCCATGCTTTACTGTTCCGGACGTTCGGGAACCGCGTCATATACCCCGGATGAGGAAGGCAAAGACCTTACACCTTTGTTTGATACGATTCTGAGCTATATTCCAGCGCCCGAAGGAGACCCGGACGGCGACTTGCAACTGCTTGTATCATCCATTGACTATAATGATTACGTGGGAAGAATAGGTATCGGAAGAGTAGAGAGGGGAACAATAAAAGTAAATCAGGACGTGTGTATATGTAATTATCACACTCCCGACCAAAAGCCCGTGAGGACAAAAATAGTGTCAATTTACCAGATTGACGGGCTTAACAGGATACCTGTTGAAAGCGCGAGCATGGGCGACATCGTGTGCTTTTCCGGCGCCGGAGACATCTCAATCGGAGATACCGTGACCAGCGTACAAAATCCCGAACCGCTCGAATTTGTCAAGGTAAGCGAGCCCACGGTGGAGATGACTTTTTCGGTAAATGACAGCCCGCTTGCGGGAAAAGAGGGCAAGTTTGTAACCTCCCGCCAGCTTCGCGAAAGATTGTACAGAGAGCTTTTGCGTGATGTTTCACTTCGTGTCCGCGACGGAGAGACGACCGATGAGTTTATCGTATCCGGAAGAGGAGAGATGCATCTTTCCATTCTTATTGAAAACATGAGACGTGAAGGATATGAGCTGACCTGCTCAAATCCCAAGGTGATTTTAAAGACTATAGACGGAGTTGAGTGTGAGCCTATGGAACGCGTCACGCTCGACGTGCCGAATGATTATGTGGGCGCCGTAATAGAAAAGCTCGGTCAGCGCAAGGGAGATCTGCTTGAAATGAATCCTGTCGGAAGCCGGATGCGAATTGAATACAGTATTCCGTCCCGCTGCCTGTTCGGGTATCGCTCCGAGTTTCTTTCGGCGACTCACGGAGAGGGCGTGCTCAATACGATATTTGACGGATATCAGCCATACAGAGGCGGCGTCATAATGAGATTTACCGGCGCGCTTGTGGCGTCCGAGGCGGGAGTTACCACAAGATACGGTCTTTATAATGTGCAGGAAAGAGGAAGTCTTTTTGTGGGTCCTCAGGTGCAGGTTTATGAAGGAATGATAGTCGGGGAAAATCCCAAAAACGACGATATTCCGGTAAATCCCTGCAAGGAAAAGCACCTTACGGCGATCCGTTCTTCGGGCGCCGACGAAAAGCTTATTCTGACTCCTCCCAGAATTTTCGGGCTTGAGGAGGCGATAGAGTTTATTGCCGACGACGAGCTTATCGAGGTCACTCCGAAATCAATCAGACTGCGCAAAAAGATACTCAACACCGAGCAGCGCATGAAAGAAATGATGAAAGCGAGAAGAGCGGCACAGGAAGCCTGATATCCGCATGGCTGTACTTTCCGTATTTCGTACTTTATGTTAAGATTGAGTTGTAATAATATATGATAAAACCCCGCGGAAACGTGTTGTATCGTGCCGCGGGGTTTATGCGTTAAAAATAATATTATATGAAAAATAGTATTGTGTACTTGTCGAAAATGTGGAAAGTCATTCCCTCAAGGTTGCAGTCGGAGAGGGTACGGTTGCTGAAGCTCAGCGAACTTGCTTTGATTTTTCTTTTCATCACCGGATGAAACCCGTCAAGATCAGCACGTGTCTTGAATCCGTTTTTTTATGTTTGTGTTCTCCTTTTACTTTAGGAATTTTGATATTCAACATCCTTGATTTTCAGTTCAAAGAACAGAGGAATCAAGGATACAAAGCAACGGTCAGATCCGTTATGGAACAAAAACCTTTAAGGCTTCACCGTGGTTTTTGATTTTCTTTCAGTTCCTCATACAGTTCATCCGAAAGCCGGCAAAAATCATATACCGTTAGCTTCTCGCCCCGGATATCCGCGCTGTGACCGCATGAAGTTATTATTTCCGTGAGCCTTTGCTTTTGTATTTCCGGAAAACCTGTCATAAGCGAGTTTGCGAGTGTTTTTCTTCTTTGTTCAAACGCCGCTTTAACCGTTCTGAAAAAAATATCCTCGTTTAAAGGAACGACCGGCTTTTCTTTCCATAATTTAATCTGAACCACGGAGGAATCGACTTTCGGGACAGGCATGAAATTGTCTGATGTTACGGTGAAAAGCGCGCTTGCCCGTCCGAAATAGTCTATTGCCGCGGTAATTGCGCCGCAGTTTTTGTTTCCGGCTCCCGCGCATATTCTGTCAGCCACCTCCGACTGAACCATTACCGTAATACTGTCGAACGGCAAGCGACTTTCCAAAAGCTTCATAAGTATGGGTGTTGTGATATAATAAGGCAGGTTAGCGCAGACCGAAACCTTTCCCGCCGAAAAATACGGATTTAGGATTTCCTCAAGGTTTGTTTTCATCACATCGCTGTTTTCCACACGGACATTTTTATATCCGTCAAGCGTATAACGCAGTATCGGAATGAGTCCCGGATCTATTTCAAGAGCGACAACATTGCGATATCGCGCGGCAAGTTCTCTCGTAAGGCAGCCTATGCCGGGACCTATTTCAAGAACGGTGATGTCGGTGTCATCGGAACAGCAGTACGCGATATCCTCGACTATGGCGTGATTTATAAGAAAATTTTGTCCGAATTCCTTTTTGAATTTCAGTCCGAACATGTCCATGACCTGTTTTATGGTCTTTGGGTTGCATAGGTCGAGCATCAGCGTTTTTTCCTTTCATAATTCTGCTTGGATTTTGCGGTATTTTTGAAACTTGGCGCGGCTTTAGGCTCAAAGGGTTTGAAAAATTGGTAGAGAAAGCAGGGAATCATGCCGTTGTATAATTTTCTTTTCTTGTCTGCCGGACGTCCGTACAGCTTCTCAAAATAATCGCATGAGGTTATTATATACACGTGCCAGCGGTCAAACAGGCAAAAGTTTTTTCCTATGTCTCTGTAAAGCTGTTCGGCTTGCCGTATGTCGCCCATTCTCTCTCCGTACGGAGGGTTGCAGACGATGCTGCCCTTTATGCCGTCGGGTTTTTGTATCCGGCGGGCGTCGCCTGTAAAAATGCGCATGTTTTCCTCGACGCCGGCGCGCAGGGCGGACTCGTACGCGATATCAAGCACCTGCTCGTCCGTGTCGGAAGCCCAGACCTCAAATTTTGAACCGGTTATGATTTTATCCTTGGCTTCCTCTCTGGCGCTCTGCCACATCTTTTTGTCGATGCGACTGAATTTTTCGGAGTCGAAATCACGGTTAAGCCCGGGAGCTATATTTTTTACTATCATGGCGGCTTCAATCGCGATGGTCCCGGAGCCGCAGAAAGGGTCCCAAAAGAGAATGTCCTCCGACGGTCTGGAGGTTAAGGCGATTGCCGCCGCGAGCGTTTCTCTGAGCGGCGCGGGACCGGCTTTCGGACGGTATCCTCTTTTGTGCAGAGCAGTACCTGAGGTGTCTATAAGCAGCATTGCCTCGTCCTTGAGTATGAAAAACTCTATTTTATATTTGGTACCGGTTTCTTTAAACCAAGAGATATTGTAAACCGAGGCAAGCCGATTGACGACCGCTTTTTTTACTATGCTCTGACAGTCGGGAATTGAGGTGAGTTTGCTTTTTATCGAGTGTCCCGAAACGGGGAAAGCGTCGTTTTTGCCTATCCATTCTTCCCACGGAAGCGAATATGTACCGTCAAAAAGCTCGGAAAAACTTTCCGCCTTGAAAGAACCGAGCTTTATGAATATTCTCTCCGCGCAGCGCAGATTGATATTTGCCCTGGGTATATCACATTCGAGTCCTTCAAAGGTCACTCTGCCGTCAATTGTTTCTGTTCTTTTAAGACCGAGCGCGTCTATTTCTTCTCCGAGCTGCTTTTCAAGCCCGAAAAGACAAGTTGCCACAAGCTGCATATTTAATCTCCATTCCGCCGCCGAACGGCGGCACAAATCGCAACCGTGAATGTTGCGGCGGACTGCAAAATTCGCGCGTGAAAAAACAGTCCTCATAGTTAGAAGAATGTAACTTTCACGCTTTGTGTTCTTATATTTATGTTACTTTAATTATAACCGACACAGGCGGTTTTGTCAATAAAAATTTTTTCTCAAAAAACAAGCCGGACTTTTCGCGCGTGTCGGGCGGAGGAAAAGCCGGCTTTTCTGTTTTTCGACGCTTATATATTTGCCGCTATCATATCTCCCATTTCGGAGCACGAAAGCTTCCTGCAACCCTCCTGCATAATATCGGAGGTTCTGTAATTTTGGTTCAGAACACTGTTGACGGCGTTTTCTATGTCGTCGGCTTCTTTTGCCATATCAAACGAGTACCGGAGCATCATCGCCGCGGAGAGGACAGTTCCTATAGGGTTGGCAATATTCATTCCCGCAATATCGGGAGCCGAGCCGTGTATGGGCTCATACATTCCGAGAGTGGTTGACGACAGCGAGGCGGAGGGCATCATGCCTATAGAGCCCGTAAGCATCGAAGCTTCATCGGAAAGAATGTCTCCGAACATATTTTCGGTGACTATAACGTCGAACTGAGCAGGATTTTTTATAAGCTGCATTGCGGTGTTGTCGACAAGTATGTCGCTGTACTCGACCTGGGGATACTCTTCGGAAAGCCTGTGCATGGTTTTTCTCCACAGGCGAGATGTGTCAAGCACATTTGCCTTGTCGACAGAAGCAAGCTTTTTGTTCCGCTTCATGGCGCAGTCAAACGCTACTCTGCCTATTCTTTCGATTTCATGCTCATAGTAAGACATCACATCGTAAGAATACATTTCGCCGTTCTTTTCCTCGGTTTTTCTTTCGCCGAAATATATACCCCCGGTAAGCTCGCGCACTATCATCAGGTCAATTCCG
>CASEEB010000130.1 GCA_949286815.1 uncultured Eubacteriales bacterium
GAGGAGTTTTTCATAGCGGGTATAAAAATAGTATGTTCTTTTATTATACTGTGCACCATGAATGTGCCGCTGACACTCATAGTATTTTCGGTAATACCGCCTATGATAATCGTGCTTATGATTTTCAACCGCAAGATGCGCGACGGTTTCAGGGATTCCAGAAAGCAGGTCGGAGAGCTGAATTCTCAGGTGGAGGACAGTCTGCTCGGAATAAGAGTTGTCAAATCCTTTGCCAATGAAGACCTGGAACAGAAAAAATTCGAGAAGGGAAACGAAAAGTTTCTTTCCATAAAAGCGAGAGTGTACAGGGTTATGGCGGGATTTCAGTCCTCGACCAGACTTTTTGACGGTATAATGTATATAGTCGTTGTTGTGGCGGGAGGATTTTTCATGCTGTACGGAAAGATTACCGCCGCGGATTTTACGGCATATCTGATGTTTGTGACCACCCTGCTTACCTCTATACGCAGGATAGTTGAGTTCGCGGAGCAGTTCCAGCGGGGTATGACCGGAATAGAGCGTTTTTCGGAAATTATGGATACCGAACCCGATATCGTTGATTCCAAAGACGCCAAGGTCCTTGAAAATGTAAAGGGTGAAATAGAATTTGACAATGTCAGCTTTTCATATGAGAGCGAAAATAAAAACGTGCTTACAAATCTGAATCTCAAGGTGAAAGCCGGGGAGAGCATCGCGCTTGTCGGTCCGTCAGGAGGAGGTAAGACCACGCTGTGTTCGCTTATTCCGAGGTTTTACGATGTCACGTCGGGACGCGTGCTGATTGACGGGACAGATATAAAGACCGTGACTTTAAGCTCGTTGCGCAACAATATCGGCGTAGTGGCGCAGGACGTTTATCTGTTCTCCGGAACCATAAGAGAAAATATCGCATACGGAAAAGACGACGCTACCGACGGCGAGATACAGGAGGCGGCAAAGCTTGCGGGAGCGGATGAGTTTATAAACGAGCTGCCGGACGGATATGATACTTATGTCGGCGAGCGGGGAATAAAGCTGTCGGGAGGACAGAAGCAGAGAATTTCAATAGCGAGAGTATTTTTGAAAAATCCGCCGGTCCTGATTCTTGACGAAGCTACAAGCGCGCTTGACAATGAAAGCGAAAAACTTGTGCAGCAGTCTCTCGAACGCCTCGCAAAGGGCAGAACTACATTTACAATAGCTCACCGCCTCACTACCGTGAAAAATGCCGACAGGATTTTAGTGCTGACTCAGGACGGTATTGTCGAATCGGGAAGCCATGAACAGCTTGTCGCCGCGAACGGTTTGTACAGCGAGCTTTATAAGCTGTATTCGGAAAATTGATTGTAAAACGAGAATTTATCGGAAAATATGCAGAAACGGTATGGCGGATGTAAGACAAACGTCATACCGGTTTTATATGGTAAACAGTATTGCTCTGAGCGGTATTAAACCGAACAAAAATGCACCTGTCAACAGGTTTCGCCAAATTTTTCAAAAAATTTCTGCGCAACTGATATGCGCTGCCAGATACAACTTATCCGCTCTGCGCGATATATATGGCAATCGCAAAATCGGAAAAGCGATTTTCAATATAAAAGGGAAGAGAAATGTCTGCAATGGCGGTTGGTTCGCGAAATATCGGCAGCCGCAAAAAACAATGATTAAAAAGGATACTCAATACCGCAAAGGCAGAGAGTATCCTTTTTTGATTTGTACTTTACAGGATCAATCCGAGTTAATAAATGGATAACCCTGACTTTTATAAATGAGGGACAGATTTATCTGATCCTTGCGGAATAAGCCCCCACCATCATGCGGGTGAGCGCGATGGCGTCATTTATTGAACAGTCAGAGGGTGAAAGACCCTTCATAAACTGAACTATCGGAAGGTCTTTTCCCGCTTCCATGGGGATTTCCGTGGGACGGAATCCGGTTGAGCTTGCGTTAAGTATTACCTTTCCGTCAAAATGCACGTATCCGAGATTTCCTCCCACCTCAAGGGTCATGGGAGAGCCTGAGGAAACAAATCCCGTTTCATTGACCGCTATTGCTCCGTCGGGGTAGGACATCACGGTGACAGCGTTGTCCTCAAGCTTTGAGGGGTTGAGAATAGCGTCCTTTTCGTCACGGCAGACATGTGTAAATGTTGAAGAATAGGTTTCCGGTTCTCCGAGTAACCAGTCTATAAGGTACATGCCGTGCGCGCCGAGGTCAATCATCGCGCCGCCTCCGGTTTCCTTTTCATTGTAGAAATGCGCGGGCAGCCAATGCGCGCTGCTGCCGTTGTGACAGTTGCGGAAACGGATATAGTTTATCTGCCCGAGCTTGCCGTCATCTATCAGCGCTTTTACCGTCAGAGGTCCCGGCATACATCTCTGCGGCATCGAAATGACGAAATTGACACCGTTTTTCTCTACCGCTTCTTTTACCCGCAGACACTCCTCTACGGTCAGCGCGAGAACTTTTTCCGTGAATATATGCTTTCCTTTATTTGCGATTGCCACCATCATGTCCGCGTGGTCGCTCGACGCCGAGCAGACAATAACGCCCTCGGCGTCAGACTCAAGCAGGCTTTCAAATGTATCGAAGACCGGAAGATTACATTCCTTTGCGAAGTTCTCCGAGAAAACGGGGTCACGGTCGTAAACGCCTATGACCTCACCGAATTTTTTTGCGGTTTCGGTATATTCTTTTGCGTGTACATGCCACACGCCGGCTATTGCTACTTTCATCAGTCAAAATACACCGGCTTTCCGGTCTTGGATGAGGTGTAAATGGCTTCGAGAATGTCCGAAACCACGCACGCCTGTTCGGGAAGCACCACAGGGTCGGTGTCCTCGATTACGGAGCGTATCCAGTTATGCGCCTCGGTTACCGCGGGAGACGACTGAGCTCCGGAATAGAAAGCAACTCCGCCTACGCTGACGTCGACATCGGTAACGACGGGCTTGCCGTATTCCACTTTGTTGACGGTCAGGCGGTCGTTTTTGATTGAAAGTCCCGCTTTACTTCCGCAGAGGCGGCAGCTTCCCTCGGCTATTGGCTCGTCGGTATTGAGCGCCCAGCTGGTTTCAAGCATAATTGTAGCGCCGTTTTTCATGACTATCATAGCGCAGGCGGCCTCTTCAAGCGGGGTGGTGCTGACGCCGTTGTCGCCCCAGATGTTTCCGGCTTCGGGATGTTCAAGCTTCTTGTGGGTCTTGCCTATGACCATGGCGGGTTCGTAATTGTTCATGAGATAGAGAGTGAGGTCAAGCGAGTGGGTAGCGATGTCTATGATAGGACCGCCGCCCTGTTCCTCCTCATTGAGAAATACGCCCCAGTTGGGTGTGCCTCTGCGGCGTATAGCGTAGCAGTTTGCGTAGTATATCTCTCCCAAAGCTCCGCTGTCTATGTATTGCTTTGCGTATCTGCTCTGTTCTTTTTGTCTGTGCTGATATCCGATCGTGAGCTTTTTGCCGGTTTTTTTCGCGGCTTCAAGCATACGGTGAGCGTCCGCGGCGGATTTTGCCATAGGCTTTTCACACATTACATGCTTTCCGGCATACAGAGCGTCGATGCTTATGTCCGCGTGTTCACGGTTGGGAGTCAGGACGTGAACAACCTCAATTTCGGGGTCCGCGAGAAGTTCCTTATAGTCGGTGTAGACCTTCGCGTCGGGTGTTCCGTAGTCCTTTGCGGCCTTTTGGGCTTTTTCAATGATTATGTCACAGAAAGCCACCATGCGCACATTGGGAATTGTTTTGAGCGAGGGCATGTGCTTTCCGTTTGCGATGCCTCCGCATCCGATGATACCTACCTTAACTATTCTGTCCATAAAAAATCCTCATGTTTTACCGGCTTGCCGGTATTTTTTTGTAAAAAGAATTTATGTAAATTATTCTTTGTGTCCGAACGGTACAGCGGTATATTACGAATTGTCCACGGAGCTTTGCGTAAAGGCGGATTTGACATAGCCGCTGTCATCCGCAAGCTCTTTGAGCCATTTTTCCCTCATTTTGTCGTATACTTCATCGGGAATATCGGGGTTTCCCTTTGAAAAGCTCGGTATGAGCTGATCTCCCGCCGCCTTTGCGTACGTGCACATGGTGTCATTTCTCCATTTGTCGCGGATGTTTTTGTCTCTGAGGTCAGGCACTTCCATGGGAATGTTTCCGTTCAGCACAGAGCGGTACGCGAACATTCCGGGCAGGAACATATCCAGCGCTTCATATACGTCGATTGTGTCGGCGTCGGGATTGCCGAGTATTTTTTCCACGAAATTGTACATTGAGAAGAAATCGGAGCCGCCGTGTCCGAAATGCGCCACGGTGTCGTTCTGTTCCGCGTTAAGGTCGATTGAGGAGTAAGCCCCGCTGTATTGACCCGAATATTCGTCATAGTCAATGTAAAGTCTTCCGACGTCTCCGGCTCTTGCCGATTCACGCGCGGTTTCCATCCGCCCCTTAGAGCCGTATACCGAGTACCATACCGAGTTTTCGTACAGGCCTCCGTGTATGCTTTTTATGATGCCTCCGTTGTTCAAAGTAATCATTTCAAGCCCGAAGCTGCCACCCTTGGCTCCCGTGCGGATATTTCTTTCGATATGAGGTCCCTCAAATCCGACTACGGAGACCGGACGCAGACCGGTCATATGTATAATGGGACCTATTGAGTGCGTGCAGTAAAATGTGGCGTACATGTTGTTTCGCCAATGGTCGCGCTCACCGTAGGTTATGCTGTGCCAGATCGGCTCGCAGTTGTGCACATATTCGCACTCTCCGTATTCAAACTCGCCTATTTTGTCTTCTCTGTAGAGCTTTTTCATGCGGTAGGGTCCCGGCATGTAACAGTAGTTCTCACCGTAAGCGTATATTTTACCAGTGCGCTCTACCGCCTCGACAAGCTCGACGGCTTCTTTCATTGTCTGAACGGGCAGCACTTCGCTGAACACGTGTTTACCCGCTTCAAGGCAGCGTATTGCGAAAGGGGCGTGCTCGTTGGCGTAATTGGCGAGGACAACCGCGTCCATGTCGTGCTTTATAAATTCATCAAAAGTGGAGTAACAGGTGACCGAGTCGTCTATATGTTTTTTCTGTTCAGCCATTGCCTGCTCGCTTTTGTCGCAGATGGCCACAACTTTGGCGTTCTTTGAAGTTTTGCAGAAATTTATCATAGCGGTGCCGCGATACACACCCATGACGCCGATTTTAACGGTTTTCATATTTGAACCTCCTCAATTCATTGTTGGCTTTATTATAACAGATATTGTGCAAAATTGCAATAGAATTTCAAAAATATTTTTATTAATTTCGTCTGTTTGAATAGGTCTTAATTCTGATATTTTCCGTGCTTTTTGAGATACTGACAACCTGTCAGGGTTATTTTGCAAAATGACAGTGTCTGCGACATAAAGCCCGAAATAAAAGCTGTCCAAAATCCGATTCCGGGTTGAATTACCGTACATTCGGACGAGATTTTGCTTATATGCTCCGTTGAAATAATAAAAATCAGACTCGCGGCGATAAAAAACGCTGTTCCGAAAGCGGAGAACACACACGGCAATCCTTTGTCTTTACGCCTTGTTGAAGTTATGCCCGTGTGGGCTGAGGTAAAAAAGCCGCAGAGGAGATACAGAAACGCCGAGGTCGGAAATGTAAATGAGATTTTCGCGGTTTCGCATAAATATAGTTTTATTGTCATGTCTGTTTTGGTATCCGCACAGCTCAGGACAGGCAAAAACAGCAGGGAGAATATTAATATCAGTGTCAGTATCACCTGCGCCGCAGTCAGCCCCAAAAAATATTTTTTGTTTTGTTTTTCCGGGGAATTTATATGCATTTGATTGCCTCCGAATAATATAACTGTCTTATTATATCACAAATTGAGATATTTGTCGATATCTCATAATGAGATTTTATATAATTAACATATTAATAATATATCGGAGGGTGCGTGAAGGTTTTCTTTACCGCGTCAAAGCGCATATTATCTCAAGTATAAATTTTCTGAAAAGCCGAACGCTTTTTGTTTCACGCCGCAAATTTTTTTGATTCGCAAATTTTTTGCATCGCAAAAATGTTTTGCATCGCAAAATGTTTCGCTTTGCGTTTCACAAAACAAAAAAATTTTTCATATTCTGTTTGCGCCGCCTGCGGCGGCATGGGGGTTACAATGAGAATAAGGGATTTAAGAGAAGACAGCGATCTTACTCAACGGGAAATCGCGGAATATCTGCACATCAGGCAAAACACATATTCACAGTATGAAAACGGGCAAAGGCAGCTCCCTATAGACGTGTTGATAGCCTTGGCAAAATATTATCATACCTCTACGGATTATCTGCTCGGGCTGACAGATCAAAGGGAACCGTATAAATAAAATGCAAATAAAGCCCGAAATCGGGCGAAAATTTGAAAAAACTTTTGTGTATTGTATTGAAAACCGCATTTAATCATGTTATAATTTATTAAAGTCTGACAATTTGACAATGTAATTTCGCGCATAATTTGGCGTTTGAAAATTTGCGTATATGGAGAATTGATATGTTAACAGCTCCTCAATTGTTGTATTGCGGCGGTGAGACAGTGCTGCCGACGCAATTGCTTTCCGATATTCGGCTTGACGGAATATTGAGCTCTCAGGCGTTGTGCTTTTTACAAAAGCCGTGC
>CASEEB010000131.1 GCA_949286815.1 uncultured Eubacteriales bacterium
TGTTGATACAGTCGGAAAGAACAAAAAGGCAATTGCGGAATATATAAGAAACCAGCTACAAGAGGATTTGGCGTACGAACAAATGAGTATAAAGGAACTCGTTGACCCGTTTACGGGTGAGCCGGTACGCGCAAGCAAAAAATAAGCCAACCGCTTTAGCGGTAGCTTGAGTCCGCTTGCGGTTGGCAGATCTTTCGGTGGGCTTTCAGCCCCGCCAGTAACATGCCCTTATAGGGCTGAGCAAGCCACCGGCTTAGCCGGTGGTTATGACTGATTATAAATTAATTATAAGTTAATAGTATATAATAAAAAGTGAATTTTGTTATACCGCCCGTTGAAAAGAGAAAAAATTATTTGCCGGATGGAATAATATATTCCTCCATTTCTGCATTGCTTGGTATTAAGGCTTCGGATTTTTTCGTGGGTAAAAGCAATGCTATTAATATAAAAACAGTTAAAATCAAGGTGGTCGCAAGTCCTCCCTCAGGTCCGAAGCTTCCTCCGCTTATAAGTTGCCCGGATTGACTGTAGCTTGACTCAAACAGTGTGCTCATGTTAGATATTCCGCTTACATTAAATCCGAATATATTTCCCTGAGCAAAATTCCATATTGCGTGTATAGCCCCTACAGCCCAGATGCTTCCTCTTTTAAGCATATATACCGATACAAAAATTCCAAAAAGAAAAATATTTACAAACGCGATGATATTGAAATTGGGGTTCATTACATGAAAAAGAGAAAACAAAAGAGAGTTTATAATAACCGCTGTCCATGGACTGCTACGTTTTGCTATTGTAATCATAAGATATCCGCGGAACAACGCTTCCTCTCCCATTCCCTGAAGCATAAAGGCGATGAAAAACAAAAGCAGCAGTCCGGGGGAAATAGTGTCGGAAAGTCTTATTTCTACCGCATTGAAAAGTATTCCGATAAGTACTGTAATAGATATCATGGTAAGTCCTATAATAAGACCGGAGATATATTCATATCCGGCGCTTTTTTTACGAAACCCAAGTGTGGCGGCGTTTCTCTTTTCAAAATGTTTGCAGTAAAAGATTGCGGATATTATATAAAATCCTGAGGTAAGGATTGTTAGAGCCGTATACCATGATGGCAGATTTGACATTAAATTTTCCGTGGATTCAATTATTGCGTTGAAGTCTGTCGCCGCGGATGTTACTGACTCGATAAATTCAGCGGAAAAGAATAAGGGAATTGTAAAAACTGACTGCAGTATTGTCACGGGTATGCTTGAAACGGCGAAAACAAGTGCGAAAAAAAGTAATTCCACCGGAAGAATGCGTGGTTTTGAAAGATTTTTAAGACTTTCCTTGGCTTCGCTGAGCATTTTTGTATTGTTTATTTTAAACATAAGTCAGGTCCTTTCCTATCGGCGTGAAGAAATTGAAATACAATACTGAAAAATTATGTTTGTTTTCCCGAAAAATCCGAATATACGTTTATCGGGATTAATAAAATTATAACATTGTGCAAAGTGGCTGTCAATATGAATAGGGTGAAAATAAATTAAAATTTCGGAAAAAAGCTGACAAATTGGAATTTTTATGATATAATGTATACATGCATACAGCGTGAAGAAATCAATAAAATATTATTTAACGAGCTGTATGCCGCAGTTTTGCTCTGCAAAACTGTCCGGGTTATCTCGGTAAATAATGCATACAGCGTGAAGAAATCAATAAAATATTATTTAACATGCTGTATGCCGCGGTTTTGCTCTGCAAAACTGTCCGGGTTGTATTTGAGATTTAATGCATACAGTGCAAAGAATTCAGAAGAATTGTACGTACTGTCATAAATTTTAAAGTTTTTTGCGGCGGATTGCGGCGGAAACTTTACTGCGGCATATGGTTTTACATTTATATTTGCGGAGTAGAAAAAAGGAGATAAAGTTATGAAAAAAATGATTTTGAAAAACTACGCAAGGCTTATTGTTACTTGCGGTGTTTCGGTAAAAAAAGGCGACTGTGTAATTATCAACGCGGGGATTGAACAGCCCGAATTTGTTCAGATGCTTGTGAGCGAATGTTATAAGTCAGGGGCACGGAAGGTCATTGTGGAGTGGAGTTATCTCCCGGCAAAAAGGCTTGATATAAAGTATATGAGCCAAAAGGATCTCGGTACGGTGGAGACATTTGAAGAGGAAAAGCTAAAATACAGGCTCGACAAAAATCCGGCTATGATCCATATTTTGTCGGATGACCCGGACGGGCTTAAGGGCATTGACCAGAATAAATACACTCAGGCTATGAAAGAAAGGCTCAGGGTGATTAAGCCTTACGATGATAAAATGGACAATAAGTACAAGTGGTGCATTGCGGCGGCTCCCGGTCAGGCTTGGGCGAAGAAAGTTTTCCCCGATATGCGAGCGTCTGTGGCGATCGAAAAGCTTTGGGAGGCTATACTTTATGCCTCAAGAGTAATTGACAAAGAGGGAAACGCTCTGGACCCGGTAGAGGAGTGGAGAAAGCATAACGAAAGTTTCGCCGGACGCTGCGGAATTCTTAATGATGCAAATCTTCGTTTTCTGGTCTATCATTCGTCCAACGGTACCGACCTGAAAGTAGGTCTGATGGAGAAAGGCAGCTTTTTGGGCGGCGGGGAAAGAACGCTGTACGGAGAATATTTTAATCCCAATATCCCAAGCGAGGAAGTCTTTACAACTCCGCTTGCGGGCAGCGCCGAAGGCATAGTGTATTCGTCAATGCCGCTTTCATGGAGAGGCGAGATAATCGATGAATTCAGCCTGCGCTTTGAAAACGGCAGGGTTGTCGAGGTGCGCGCGAAGAAAAACGAGTCCCTTTTAAAACAGTTGGTATCTATGGACGAGGGTGCTGCGATGCTTGGCGAATGCGCGTTTGTCCCTTATAATTCCCCTATCAGGGAAAGCGGAATAATGTTCTATGAGACATTGTTCGACGAAAACGCGGCTTGCCACCTTGCTCTCGGAGAGGGATTTACAAATACGATTAGGAATTATACCGAGTATACAAAGGAAGAAATGCATAAAATGGGTGTCAACGATTCCTCGGTTCATGTCGATTTCATGATTGGCAATAAAGACCTTTGTATTACGGGAATCCGGGAAGACGGAACCGAACTTGATATCATAAAAGACGGCGTATGGGCGTTCTGATTAACACTTCGGAGAAAAATCAGCGCGCTTATGATTGTGTTTCAAATTGTGGGAAAATCATATCCAAACAAACTTTTAAACACAGATGATTTCAGAAAAGAGGCAATTTGATTTATGAATTGTCGGTTTGACCGCCGATAAATCAGGGAGGGCATATGCCGAGAAAACCAAAACCTAAAAATACGCTTTCGGCGGGGCAGAGAGCGGCTTTGTATGAAAAAGAACTGGCGCAGAGATCCGGCGGTGAAGCAGGTAAAGAGGCGCAAAGTCAGAGTAAAACCGGCGCGGAATCGGGCGGCGGCACAAAAAAACCTAAAGACAATACGGAAATATCCGGAAAATCAGGCGAAAATTCGCCGGGCAGAACAAAACCTGAAAAAAAGAAACCCCAATATGCCTGCGTTAAGGTCGATTTTTCCATACCTGCGTCTAAAATCAAGCCCGTGCACGGGTTCTGCAACGGTCCTGTTTCACAGGAAAGCGATATATCCTCGCTTTATCGGGAAATAGGGGTTCCGTTCGTGCGTTTTCACGATACCGACCATAATATATCCCGGTATGCGATTGATATATCCCGTATTTTTCCGAATTTTGACGCCGACGAGAATGACCCTGCAAATTACCGTTTCGCGTATACCGATAAATATATCGCCGCGGCATACAATGTCGGGGCAAGGGTTATTTACCGGCTCGGTGAGAGCATAGATGCCGCAAGACTCGGAGGATACTGTGTTTTGCCGCGCGATATTGACAAATGGATAAGCGTTTGTGTGCATATCATACGTCATTACAACGATTTTTGGGCTGACGGGTTTGCTTACGGCTTGGAGTATTTTGAAATCTGGAACGAGCCCGACAATCCCGAATGTATCGACCGTCATGAAAATACCGAAATTTTTGAGTTTTACGGGCGTGTTGCCAAGGGACTTAAGCTGTACAATCAAAATCTCAAAGTCGGCGGAATGGCTTTTACGGGATATAATGACCTGTCCAGAGACTTTGTCAAATACTGCGCCAAAAACAAAGTGCCGCTTGACTTTTTCTCATTTCACGCTTACTTAGAAGACCCCGAGGAGATTCAGCCGGTTTTGGAGAAATTCGTGCCTTTGCTGCATAATCTCGGCTTGGAGGACACCGAGTTGATTCTGGATGAATGGAATTTTATTGAACGTCGTAACGATAACATCAACCCGTGGGTATATATCAAAAACGAAAACGGAAGATTTTCGGCGGAGTGCCGGGATATATTTGAAGCTCAAAAAGGCATTAAAGGCGCGGCGTTTGCCGCGGCGTTCATGATTAAGCTTAACACGGCGGATAAATTGAGTGCGGCGTGCTATTATGACGGTCAGCCGTCAATCTCCCGTTGGTGCGGCATCTGCGACAGATACGGCAATCCGTCCAAAACCTTTTACAGCTTTAAGGCATACGGAAAGTTATACCGCGCGGAAAATCAAGTGGCTTGTGTAAGTGAGCAGTATGACGGTATGCTCCA
>CASEEB010000132.1 GCA_949286815.1 uncultured Eubacteriales bacterium
AAAAGCGTATATTGTTAGTGTCAAGAGCAAGTGATGCTTTTGAAACAAAAATTGCTCATCATTTTCCCCCTTATCATATATTATTCAGGAAGCAGTAAACGGTGTTTATTGCTTTTTGAATTTTAAAGGGAAAATCAGATATGAATAAGCAGTTTATAAATTCTGATATAATTGAAATGTAAATAATATAGTTATAACATAATATAGTTAACATTAAGAAACAGGCAAGGAGAAAATTATGGACAGGGGAGCGGAAGCGGAAAGATTATTCAAAGAGGGATATAACTGTTCGGCAGCGGTTGTTCTGGCTTTCAGAGACCTTATTGAATTTCGTCTCGGGACAGGCGAAGAACAGCTGAAAAAACTTGCGATAGGGTTCGGAGGCGGGCTGTCGCGCCAAAGACTTACATGCGGCGCCGTTTCGGGTATGACTATGGTTTTAAGCGCTCTTTTATCGGACGGCGCGGACAAAGGGAAAATTTATTCGGTCGTTCAGAAGGCGTGCGCAGAATTCAAAGCCGAGACGGGCTCTTTAATATGCGGCGAACTTCTCAAAGGTCCAAGCGCCTTCGATACTTCGCCGTGTCCCGAAAAAAGGACGGCCGAATATTATAAAAAACGCCCCTGCGCCGAACTTTGCCGTCTGGCTGCCGATATAGCGCAGAAATTTACAGAGCAGTGACGGATTTTTATAAAGCACGGCTTACAGATTAAAACATCAAAGGGTCTAAATTTTAAGGAGGAAGATTATGCCGCAACACGTAATTGTTTCGGAGTATAATTCCGATTGGCCGCGTAAATATGAGGAAGAAAAAGAGAAAATTATCAGTATACTCGGTGAAAATTGTATTGCGGTCTATCATATAGGCAGCACGGCGGTACCGGGGCTGGCGGCAAAACCCATAATAGATATTCTGGTTGCGGTCAGAAGTTTGTTTAGGGTTGACGACGTTAAAGACGGGTTTGTTAAAGTCGGCTACGAATATCTCGGCGAATTCGGAATAAAAGGCAGGCGTTATCTGCGTAAGGGCGGAGACGAGCGAACCCATCAGATTCATATTTTTCAAGCGGACGATTGGAACAATATCGGACGGCACCTTGCGTTCCGGGACTATATGCGCACCCATGAAAAAGAGCGGCATGAATACGCAAAAATCAAGAAAAACCTTGCACAAGAGTTTCCCTATGATATAGAAGGATATTGCGACGGGAAAGAAAATTTTGTTCTTAAGACGGAAGAGCGCGCGCTTGCTCAATACGATGGGGCGTGGGATAAATTGTATATTGCCGCAAGGAAAGTACAGTATGAAAGAAAACTCTCTCCGCTGATTGAGGCGGGGAGTGTTTCCGCCGCAGTTCTTTCGGCAAAAGGAAATATCTATACCGGGGTTTGCATTGATACGGCTTGTTCATTGGGAATGTGCGCGGAAAGAAATGCGATTGCGAATATGATAACAAACGGGGAAAGTCAAATCATAAAAATAGTCGCCGTCATGCCGGATGGAAAAGCAGGCATGCCGTGCGGAGCTTGCCGGGAATTTATGATGCAGTTGAATAAATCAGCATGCGAAACAGAAATTCTGTGCGACTATGAAACAAAAAAGTCGATACGCTTGAAATCTTTAACTCCCGAATGGTGGTGGAAAATCTGACGGCGGGAAAGTTTAAATAATATATAAAAAGTCAATTTTAATATGCGGTAATTTTAAAAGCGTATTTATTATTA